>JBEKWX010000160.1:0-7931 GCA_049512675.1 Terriglobales bacterium
TACCCGTCTGTGTCCCGTCAGTGTTATCCTAGCAGGGATATGGAAATCCCCGACATCTTCCGAAAAGTGTTTTTGCTGGACTTGATCAAGGGACTGGGCGTGACGTTCCGCTATCAGGATCCCAAGGAAATCTATACCGAGCAGTATCCGCTGGAGCGGCCGCTGGTCGCCGAGCGTTACCGAGGCGCGCCGCGGTTGAACGTCAACCCCGATACCGACGAGACCCTCTGCATTGCCTGTGACCTGTGCGCTCTGGCTTGTCCGGAAAACCTGATCGTGGTCACCAGCGAGCGCAATGAAAAGACCCGCCGCAAAGAGCTTACAAACTTTACCTACGACCTGAGCCGCTGCATGTTCTGCGGCCTGTGCGAAGATGCTTGCCCTGTCGATGCGCTCGAACTCACCCAGGATTTCGAGCTCGCGAGCTACAACCGCGAAGGCATGATCTGGGACCGCGAGACGCTCGAGAAGGGTCCGCAACCCACCGTTTACCAGAAGTAATGAGCTCATCGCGTTCTGCGGTTTTGAGTCTGTCCTTCCCGGAGGCGTCGTTTCCGGCGCTTTCCTAAATACGTCTATACGGACATGGCCGGATAGAAGGTCCCCATCTGTTCTCTTGCGCGATATGTCTTGTCTTTAGGGTCTCAAGCCCGTCCGGGCTGGGCCGATGCTATGCCCATGTAGGGATCATGCACTGAGGTGCGCGGCGGCGCGGCATTGTCATCCTTCACCATCATTCGTTCACCGGCGCTTCGCAGGAGGGTATGAGGGAGGTCTCGTGATGGCTGCGGGCCCGCATTCAGGTGCATTTCGGCAGCCTGTCGTCATGCGGCGAGAAGGGGGGAAACTGGGGCGATGAAACAGATGCGTCAGGTCCTTCTCGCGGATGACAACCCGGCCGACGCTGCTTCGGCGCAGGAGGCGTCGACCGGGGGCAGGCTTAACACCCGCACAATATCGGTTGAAAGCCTTCCCTTGTTTGCTGGATCTTCTGGATATTTGCGATGAAAGTCGATATGGAAATCCAGCTTATCGAGCGCGAACAGGCCGCACAAGAAAGCCAGAAAACTCTGACGGAGCGGGAGTTGGCGCTCGATCGACTCGCCGACCGGGAGTCCGCGCTCGAAGAACTTCAGAAGACGCAGGAAGCGCTGCGCCACAGTGAGCGCCGCCTCAATGCCATCATTCAGTCGGCGATGGACGCCATCATCACGGTCGACGAGCAGGGACGGGTGTTGATCTTCAACGCGGCGGCGGAGAGGATGTTCGGCTACGCCGCCTGCGAAGTTACGGGCGGCGCGATGGAGCGCTTCATTCCGCAGCGTTTTCGTGCGTCCCATAGCGCCCACGTTCTCCGCTTCAGCACGACCGGAGCGAGCAGCCGGAATGGGGACGCAGGGAGGGATCTGGGGTCTGCGGGCCAATGGTGACGAGTTTCCCCTGGAAACCTCGATTTCCCAGGTCGAAGCCGAGGGAAAAAAGTTCCTCACCGTCATCCTGCGCGACATCAGCGAGCGCAAGCGGGCGGAGCGTGCGCTGCGGTCGCTAAGCGACTGCAACGATTCGCTGATGCGAGCGACGGATGAGCCCAGCTTGCTCCAGCGAATCTGCGATCTGGTGGTGAACGCAGGCGGCTACCGCATGGCTTGGGTGGGCTATGCCGATCGCGATGAGAAAAAAACGGTGCGGGTGGTCGCGGAGAGCGGCTTCGAGACAGGCTATCTGGAAAACGTGAACCTGACATGGGCCGACGAGGAGCGTGGGCGCGGACCAGCAGGTATTGCCATCCGAACCGGCGAGGTCAACGTATGCCACGACACGTCGTCCGACCCTCGTTTTGCTCCCTGGCGGGAGAGTGCCATAGGGCAAGGCTACCGCTCTTGTATGGCCTTGCCGCTCAAGAGCGGTGAAGAGGTGCTGGGAGTGATTGCCATCTACGCCACGGAAGTAGGGGTTTTTGATGCTGCCGAACAGCGTCTTCTCGCGGAACTCGCCAGCAATCTGAGCTACGGCATCGTGGCACTTCGCGCCCGGGCCGAACGCAAGTGGGCGGTGGAGGCGCTGCGGGAAAGTGAACAGCGCTATCGCCTTCTGTTTGGTGAGATGGTCGTGGGGTTTGCGTTGCTGGAAGTCATCTACGATGAAAACGGCAAACCTTGCGATCACCGCTATCTGGACGCGAACCCCGCGTTTGAAACGCACAGCGGCTTGACCCGGGACCGGGTCCTGGGGAAAACGATTCGAGAGGTTCTTCCCGGCCTTGAACCCTTCTGGATTGAAACCTACGGAAAGGTCGCGACGACCGGAGAATCGATTCATTTCGAGAGCTATGTACAACCCCTAGAGAGATGGCTCGAAGTGACTGCATTCCGTACTCGCCACGACCAGGTGGGGGTCACGTTCGCCGATATCACCGAGCGCAAGCGGGCGGAGGAAATGCGCGAACGCTTGGCGGCCGTGGTCGAGTCATCCGACGATGCCATTATCGGCAAAACCCTGGACGGGGTGATCACCTCCTGGAATCGCGGCGCCGAAAATTTGTTTGGCTACTCTTCATCCGAGGCCGAAGGCAAACCGATTGCGATGCTCTTGCCACCGGAGCGCACCAGCGAGGAATTGGACATTCTGGCGCGAATTGGGCGCGGTGAGAGCGTTGAGCGTTTCGAAACCGTGCGCGTGCGGAAGGATGGGAAGACCATTGATGTTTCGGTAACGATTTCGCCGATCAGGAACAGCAGCGGCGCGATTGTTGGCGCTTCAAAAATTGCGCGTGACATCACCGATCGCAAGCGCGCCGATCAGAGACTTGCGGACAAAGTGGAAGAACTTGCCCGTTCCAACCGTGAACTGGAGCAGTTTGCCTATGTGGCTTCGCATGACCTGCAGGAGCCTCTGCGCATGGTGGCGTCTTATACGCAACTGCTGGCCGAACGCTATTGCGGGAAACTCGACGAAAACGCCGATAAATTCCTGGGCTATGCCCGGGAGGGGCCTTTGCGGATGCAGGTCCTGATCCGGGATCTGCTGGCTTTTTCGCGAGTTGTGCGGGCCGATGTCACTCGAAAGAACGTCGATTGCAATGTGGCGCTGGAAGAGGCTGTGCAGAGTCTGACCGCAGCCATCGAGGAAAGCGGCGCGGTCGTCACCCATGACCAACTCCCGATCGTATGGGCGGATCAAACCCAGATTGCGCAGGTCCTCCAAAACCTGATCGGGAATGCCATCAAGTTTCGCAACGGAGAGCCGCCAGAGTGCGCCGTGAGCGCCGAGAAATCGGGCCGCAATTGGTTGTTCAGCGTGCGTGACAATGGCATCGGCATCGCGCCTGAATACACGGAAAACATTTTTGTCGTGTTCCAACGCCTGCACGCCCGGAGCGAATACCCAGGCAACGGCATTGGTCTGGCCATTTGCAAGAAGATCATCGAACACTACGGCGGCACGATTTGGGTGGAGTCGCAGGTGGGACAGGGTTCCACTTTTAAGTTCATCCTGCCCGCCGCTGCACCCGAAGAAGAAAGGTGTGCGCGATCATGAAACAAGTCCGCATCATTCTTCTGGTGGATCACAATCCGGCCGACGTGGACTTAGCCCGCGAGGCGCTTCAGGAAAACCTTCATGGCATCCACGTCGAAAGCGTGGGGGACGGCGAAGAAGCGCTGTCCTTTCTCAACCGGAGGGGAATCCACGTGGAGAAACTCCGTCCCGACCTTGTGATCCTGGACCTGAATCTGCCGAAGAAAGACGGACGAGTGGTATTGGCGGAGGTCAAAGGGGACGCGGATCTGCACACCATCCCCATCGTGGTGTTCAGCACCTCGCGCTTGACGTTGGATATTGCGCGCAGTTATGAACTGGGCGCCAACTGCTACGTCAGCAAGCCCGGGAATCTCAAGGATTATCTTTCAACGGTGCAGTCGATCGAACAATTCTGGTTCGGCTCCGCGAGCCTGCCACGGAAGGAAAAATAATGGAACACGAACCTGCGCGCGTTTTACTGATCGAGGACAACCCCGGAGACGCGGACCTGGTACGCCTGCGTCTTGTGGAAGGCAAATCCGAGGTCCAAGTGAACTGCGTCCCCCGCCTCGCCGACGCTCTCGCATGTCTGGACGTGGAAACACCTACACTCGTGCTGCTCGACTTGAACCTGCCCGACAGCCACGGCGCTGAGACCTTTCGCCGGATCATGCAGAAGGCCCCGAACGTTCCGGTTGTGATCCTTTCCGGTCAGGACGATGAGACGCTGGCCAACAAAGCCGTTCACATGGGTGTTCAAGACTACCTTCTGAAAGGCGACATCACCAGTAAACGACTGGAGCGAGCGCTCCGCTATGCGATCGAACGGAAGGAGTTGATGCGCGCTGTGGAAGCGACCCGCAAGCAGCAACTTGAATTCAAAGACCAGTTTCTGTCCCATGTTTCGCACGAATTGCGCACGCCCCTGACCTGCATTTACCAGTACGTAACGCTGCTGTTGGACGGCTTGGCCGGCCCCCTGGCCCCGGATCAAACCGACCACCTGAAATCAGTTCTCAGGAGTACGCATCAGTTGCACGCCATGATCCGCGATTTGCTGGAAGCGACCCGCGCGGAGAGCGGCAAGCTGCGCATCGAACCACGCTGCCTCGACATCCACGAACTGGTGCGGCAGGCGGCCGCGATGATGCGGCCCGCTGCCGACGAAAAGCGCATTGGCCTGGAGACGGTATTAGACCAGCCCGTCCCTTTCGTCTATGCCGATCCCGATCGCACTCTGGAGGTCCTGATCAACTTGATCGACAATGCCATCAAGTTCACCCCGCCCAAGGGGACGGTGATCGTGAAGGCCTCGATGGTGGAGACCGATCCGAGTTCCGTTTATCTGTCGGTCAACGACAGGGGCCGGGGCATTCCGCAAGAATCCCTGCCGCAGGTTTTTGATCGTCTCTACCAAGACCCCAACGCGGTGGACGGCAACCGGACTGGGCTCGGTTTGGGACTCTACATTGCCAAAGAAATCGTCACTCGGCAAGGCGGGAGGATGTGGGTGGCAAGCCAGCCCGAATGCGGCAGCACGTTCTCGTTCACTTTGCCGCTCTATTCCCTGGCCAAGCTTCTGCTGCCGATGATCACCTACCAGGGGCGTTTGCGGAAGGATATTGTGCTGGTGCGGGTCGAGCTGACGCCGCTGTCCAAAGCACTGCGCGGAAGCTGGAAAGAAGTGTGCCAGCGGTGTCTGGAGCGACTGCGCCAGTGCATTTACGTGGATAAGGATCTGGTTCTGCCACCCATGGAAATGAGCGGCGCCACCGAAAGGTTATTCATCGTCGCTTCCACCGACATGGAGAAAGTCAACATCATGATGGATCGTATCCGGGAACAGCTCGGCGCGCTACCGAAGTTGCAGGCCAGCGGGATCTTGCTGGTGACGGCCGAGGAGATTCCCGGGCCGCCCGCGGCCGACCCAAGAACCCTGGAGCAACAGGTCTGGGGCGTTGCCGACTATGTCACCGAAATTATTCAGCAGGATCTTCGCCGCGGACAACACTTCACCGAAAAGGAGAACCATTAAAATGCCCACTGAAAGTTACAACGAGGAGCAGCCCTTCAAACGAGCAAAGATTATGGTCGTGGATGATGATTCCGATCTCAGACAGGCCCTTAGTTTGCGTCTGCGGGCCAACCACTTTGACACCATTAATGTTTGCGACGGTTATTCCGCCATTGCCATGGCTCAAAAGGAACGTCCACACCTGATCATTCTCGATCTCGGACTGCCGGCGGGGGACGGATTTGCCGTACTGAAAAACCTGCGGCAGTATCCGGCGCTGGCGGACATTCCAGTGATCGTGCTCACGGCTCGCGATCCCGAGTCCTCTGAAAAACGTACCCTGGAATGCGGCGCCGTCGCGTTTTTCCAGAAGCCGGCCGACAACGAGGAGTTGCTGGGAGTGATTCGCGCTTGCCTGCAGACAGGCTGGGGATGGGGCGGGAGCTTGCCCTCGTAAAGGTGTCAGGTCTTAGGAAGAGGCCGCTCGTGCGGCGACTCGAGGCGAGGAGATTTTCCTGACTTCTAAGACCCTGACCTCTAAGACCTAGGACCTGCTTTGCAAGGAGAGCTGTATGTATATAGACAGCCGAGGGGCGCTGGCTCGTTCCCAAACGTACAACGCCCGCCGGCGGGAAGCGCGCTATGTTTCCAGCATCCCCGTCATGCTGCAGCGCTTCTTGCGCTTCGGACCCATCCTTACTCGCGGCGTGACGCTCGATATCAGTATGCGAGGAATGTCGGCGCTGGTTTGTGGCGCACCCCGGGTAGGCGAAACGGTTGTGATCGCCCTGTCGTTGCCAGGCGCCGACATCGAAATGCTGGCGTCCGTCTGCCACAGCAGCGATGCCAGGTCCGGATTTGAGTTCTACCCTTTGTCTCCGATCGCGCAACATGGAATTCAAAACTGGATAGACGAACTGCGCCAGCACGAAGCAACCCTGTTCCCGTATCCCTACGCGTCTGGCGCCAAGCTTGGCAACGACTGAGGAGTCAGGACTCATTTTGTAATTCTGTAATCGGGTAACTTCAATTACAAAATTGCCCGATTACAAATTTACAAAATCCCGTCACTCCGGCAGCAGCGGCAGTCCCTGAATATTCCAGGAGATGTGGTGGACGGCACTGTTGGTGGCGAGGATGGCTGACTTGCCCGGAGCGAACGCCAGTCCGACCAAGCCCTGGCCGGAGACTTCGAGGTTGGCCTTCGCTTGGGGAGTGATCTTCACGATGCCGCGTTTGCCGGCGAGAGAAGCGGCGACATAAATATTGCCTTCGACATCAAGCGCCAGTCCTTGCGGACGTCCGAGACCGCGGTAGAACACGGACACGGTTCCGTGAGGATCGACTTTATAGACGCAGTCGAAGCTGGAAGTGCTGGGGCCGGTGACGAACATATCGCCGTGGAGACCGAAGGCGATGTGATAGGCGGAAACGCTCGGTTCCAGCGTTGCGAACACAAAAATCTGGCGGTCGCGAGCGATCTTGAAAATGGTTCCGCTGCGGTCGCCGACGTAGAGATTCTCCGCGGCATCGAAGGCAATCCCGGTGGCGACTCCCATGCCTTCGGCGTAGGTCGAAACCGTTCCGTTCGGCGCCACCTTGTACACGGCCTCGTCATGCCGCGAAGAAACGTACATCAGGCCTTCGCGGTCGAAGGCGATTGCAGTGGCGTTCATCATGTCGCTGAGAAACGGTTTCATGTTGTAGTTGGTGTCGATCTTGAAAATCGACACCGGAACCTTTTGCCCGCGCGATCCGGAGAAGGTCACATAGAGATTGCCTTCGCGGTCGAGCGCGGGATTGGTAACGGGATGAAGATTGTCGGCTACGGGGACCGCAACCTTAATGGAGTGGGGATTGCTGACGTGCCCGTTGCCGCCCGCCCCGTTCGTGCTTACTGTAACCGGCCCCGAGGCCGCTCCCTCGGGCACTCGGGCCACCAGGAAGTCGTCGGAACTGATTAACACGGAGCCTTCGATCTCGCCGAAGTGCACGCTCGGGCGACGCAGTTCTTGCGGACGCAGGCTTTTGCCGATGATACGAACCTCGCCTCCGGGCAAAGCGAAACTCGGCGCGACCGCTTCGATGTGCGGCTTGCCGTTGACATTCTTTTTTCCCAGCAAACGATCAGAGATGCTCATGAGATTGTTCCGGTGGGAGCCATCCCACCTCACCCAGCGCTACTTCGTTAGAAGGCCAAAGTGCAACAGAAGATGCATGACGGCGAGCGCATAAAGTCCCGCTCCCAGGTCGTCTACCACAATGCCCGTGCCCTTGGGCAGCCGCTCCAGCCGCCGAATCGGAAACGGTTTCCAAATATCAAAGACACGGAAGAGTATAAAGCCGGCGAGAAAAGTTTTCCAAGCCAGCGGGACGGCGATAAGTGTAACCAACTGCC
>JBEKWX010000161.1:0-7912 GCA_049512675.1 Terriglobales bacterium
TCGCTGAGGTGATTGCCGAGAGAACGCGCGACGCCGATATCGACAAAGATCAGCGTTTCGCCGAAGCGATCTCGATGGCGCAGAAGGCGACGCAGACGGTGGACACCGACCTGACCATGCAAGCCGGCACGCCGCAGGCGAAGATCGACGCCGCCAAGGGATACCTGCGCTCGCAGGCGTATTCGATTATTGGAACCATTGAGTACAAGAAGGAGAATTATCCAGTAGCGCAGGAGAATCTGCAGAAGTCCATCGACGCGTACCCGAGCGACCCGGATCCGGTGGTGGTTCTGCGCCTGGCCCTGGCGCTCGATAAGCAGCAGAAATATGGGGAGGCGCTCAAGGTGGCCACCCGCGCCGTGGAAATGTCGCAGGACAGCACCGTTATTGGAACCACGGCGCGGCGCGAACGCGACCGCTTGCAACAGCTCACAGGCGGGGCCCCGCCCCAACCGCAGAGTCCGCCAAAGAACTAATTGAGGCATTGCATCATTGAAGTATTGCGACATTGAACTCAATGATTCAATGCCTTAATGATTCAATGCCTCAATTGCCGCTTTGTGATGAAGTCACGCGAAATCATGGCGCTGGAGGAAAGCCTGGGTCACCACTTCCAGCGCCGCGAACTGATCGAGCAGGCGCTTACCCACAGCTCGCAAGCGCGCGAGGTGGAGGCGCTGGGCGCAGGCGGCGGTTTCTCTGCCAGCGGATCGTCTAGTGGCGACAACGAAAATCTCGAGTTTCTCGGAGATGCCGTGCTCGGGCTGGTCACCACCGAGGCGCTGTTTCATCGCTTTCCTGAATTCCAGGAAGGGCACCTTTCCAAGCTGCGCGCTCATCTGGTGGGGCAGCGGCATCTGCTGCGCGTGGCCGAACAGCTTGAAATTGGTCGTTACATGCGGCTGGGCCGCGGCGAAGAAAAAAGCGGGGGCCGCAACAAGGCAAGCCTGCTGGTGGATGCGCTGGAAGCGATTCTGGCCGCGCTCTATCTCGACGGCGGGTGGCCGGCGGCGCGAGACTTTATCGTGCGCGTGATCGTGGAGCCGGAATTGGCCCACATGAAACTGGAGACCAGCGCCATCCCGGTGATGGATTTCAAGTCCGCGTTGCAGGAAGCGCTGCAGGCCAGAGGAGGACCACAGCCGATTTACGCGCTGGTCAAGGAGGAAGGTCCGGAACACAAGAAGACCTTTACGGTCGAGGTGAGACTGCCGGAGCCTGCCTTGGGGCAATTCGTGGGGCGCGCCCAGGGCGCGACCAAGAAACGGGCCGAACAGGAAGCGGCGCGCCAGGTGCTGGAGCATCTGGCCACGTTGCCCGGAGCGCATCCAAATACTGGGAAGGACGGGGGCGCAGCGTAGTCGTGTCTTAACAGGCTGCGGAAGAACCCAGGTTCGTATCAGGGTATCGCTTTAGCGATACCGAAAGCTCTTCGAAGTCAGACGCCCCTTTAGGGGCTCGGCATTGAATGCCAATTGTTATGTCGTGGAGTGAGAAGATTTCCGCCGGTGATTGGCCCGCGACCGTTCAGTCGGTTGCGGGAACGATCGTGATTGCCGTGTTCGTGGTCACATTTCTCGTGCAGGCGTTCACCATCCCTTCGGAATCCATGGAGCAAACGCTGCTCATCGGCGACTACCTGTTGGTGGATAAATTTTGCTACGGCGGCGGCACAGGGTGGAACCGTCTGGTGCCTTACCGCAATGTCCGGCGCGGTGACATCATCGTCTTCCATTATCCGGTGAATCCCGCGCAGGACTTCGTGAAACGAGTAGTGGCCTTGCCCGGAGACCGCCTGCGCCTCATCAATAAGCGCGTTTACATCAACGGTGCTCCGCTGCAGGAACCTTACGCGCAGTACATCACCACGTTGCGCAATGTTTATCGCGACGACTTTCCGCGCACCGATTCTCCCGACTACGGAGTGGATGCGAAATGGTGGAAAGAAATGCCGAAACTGGTGGAAGACCACCAGTTGATCATCCCCGATGGCCACTATTTTGTTCTCGGTGATAATCGCGATGACAGCCAGGACAGCCGGTACTGGGGATTCGTGCCGCGCGAAAACATCGTCGGACGCCCGCTGTTGATTTACTGGTCGTCGGGCAGTTTGAACAATGATCTTCCCGGATCGCCAACCGTGGGTGATAGACTTTATCACCTTGCCTACGCCGTGACTCATTTGTTCCAGATCACGCGCTGGGAACGCACTTTCAGGCTGGTTCGCTGACAAGGTCCGCTGAGAAAGTTCGCTGGTGAAGATGTGCTGAGGAGAAATCCTCTGAAACGGACGCCAAACGTGCCTAAGAAAGAAGAAGAAGTTACTGTGGACGAAAAGCCGCGCGAGACGACAGTGGAATTCCTCGCTTCGCTGGCGGGAGTACTGGTTACGGGCCTGTTCATCATCACGTTTGTTCTGCAGGCGTTTGAGATTCCCTCCAGTTCCATGGAAGACACGCTGCTGATCGGGGACCACGTATTCGTGAACCGCGAGCAGTTCGCGCCGCCGACGCGTTGGATAGGGCCACTGATGCCCTATCGCGATGTCCGCCGCAATGACATTGTCGTGTTCCTGTCGCCGGAGGAACAAGGTCTGTTCGTGGTGAAGCGGATCATGGGCGTTCCCGGCGACCACATCCATTTGCGCGACGGTGTCGTCTATCGCAATGGCGAGAAACTGATTGAGCCGTACGTCCGCCACAAACTGGCCGACTATAACCCTTACCGCGACAATTTCCCTGCCGTGCCGCCTTCGGAAATGTACGGGGTACGTAACGAAAAATGGACAGAGGAACTGCCTTCGCATATCGAAGGCGATGACATCGTCGTGCCCCCGGACAGCTACTTCGCCATGGGCGACAACCGCGACGTGAGTTATGACAGCCGTTACTGGGGCTTCATTCCGCGGAAGAACGTAATCGGCCGTCCCATGTTTATTTACTGGTCATTTGTAACTCCGCCCGACCAGTACCAGATGCGCAGTGTGGGCGACCGGCTGGGATTCATCGCGCACATCATCATTCACTTCTTTGATGAAACCCGCTGGTCGCGAACCCTCAGGATCGTGCGGTGAAGTTTCTCCGGTCCAGGCGCGGGGTGGCTGCGGTTGTGGCTCTCCTGCTGATCCTGTTTCTGTTCCGTCCGGGCGTGTACCGGTTGCGAAACCGGATTGCCATTACCATCGGCAGCGCCCTCGGCCGCAGGGTCGCACTTGACAGCGTCCGCTTACGTCTTCTGCCGCGGCCGGGCTTCGATCTTGAGGGACTCGTCATCTACGACGATCCCGCGTTTAGCGCGGAGCCGATGATCCGCGCACAGGAAGTTTCCGCCGCGATCCGGCTTCGTTCTCTGCTCCGCGGGCGACTCGAGATCGCCACCCTGAGCGCGACCGAGCCCAGCATCAATCTGGTGCGCAACGACGAAGGCCGCTGGAACCTGGCGAGCCTGCTCGAGCGCAACGCGCAAATTCCCGCGGCACCGACCGGAAAGCCCGCATCCGAGCGGCGCCCGGCATTCCCCTATCTCGAAGCCGGTCATGCTCGCGTCAATTTCAAGATTGGGCAGACGAAGAAATCCTACGCGCTCATGGATGCCGATGTGGCGCTTTGGCAGGACTCCGAGAATTCTTGGGCCGCGCGCATCAAGGCCGAACCCGTGCGCACCGATTTTAATCTCACCGATACCGGACTCGTCCAGATCAACGCCACGTGGCAGCGCGCTCCAAGTTTACGGTTGACCCCGGTGCAACTCACCGTGCAATGGCAGCATGGGCAACTGGGACAGATCACAAAGTTGCTGAGCGGAAAAGACCGGGGATGGCGCGGCGCCGTAAGTTTCACGGCGAAGTTATCGGGCACTCCGGAAGCGCTGCGGATCGAGAGCGATACCGCAATCGACGGTTTCCACCGCTACGACATTGTTGGCAGCGAGAACGTGCGACTGGCAACCGGTTGCTCGGGACAGTACAACACGGTCACCAGTGCACTTGCCGGCCTGCTCTGCGAATCGCCAGTGAGCGACGGGATGATCCGCCTGCGCGGGGCGTTGTCCCTGGGGGCCCACGTGCCCAATTACGATCTGACGCTCGAGGCCGAGAAGGTACCGCTGACCTCCGTGGTTCGATTGCTGCGCCAGGCGAAGAAGCAGATCCCCGGCGATCTCACGGCGAGTGGATTGCTGAATGCGGAGTTCCACGCCACGCGCGGTGCTCCCGGAGCCGCAGGGCACGGCTCTTTGCAGCAATGGACCGGCAGCGGCTCGGCGACTAACGTGCGCCTCTTGTCGAGTACCGGGAACCCGGGGGAGGATGAGGTCGCCTTCGGCACGATTCCGCTGGCTCTGGTTTCACAGACCATTTCGCGGCAGGCCAAGCGCGGCCACCCGAGGACAAAAGAAGAAAAAGACCCGGAGCCCGCTGAAACTCACCTGCAGATTGGGCCGGTCGCGCTTTCCATGAACGCCTCCGCGCCGGTGAGTGCTGGTGGGTGGGTGTCCGCCGCCGGTTATCGCTTTTTTCTGCTTGGCGACATGGAACTGAAAGACCTGTTCCGTCTGGAAAACGTGCTGGCCTTGCCGGTGACGCGCCCACCGGCGGAAGGTTCGGCCAGGTTAGATGTGAGCGTCTCCGGACCCTGGCAGGGATTTGCCGCCCCCGCCATCCTGGGGACCGCTCAATTGCGCAACGTGCGCGCCGAGATGCGCGGCCTGAACACGCCGATCGAGATTAGCTCAGCGGCTATGAGTCTCGCGCCTGACGCGGTTTTGATGCAGAAGATTTCCGCCCGCACAGGCAGCACTCATTGGAACGGTGCAGTGACGGCGCTCCGGCATTGCACCCCGCCAGGCATAGTTCCAGGCCCAGTTCCAAACTGTCTGTTTCAGTTCGACCTCACGGCCGACCAGCTTTCGATTGGAGATCTCGCCGCATGGTTTACGGCGCATCCCGCCAAACGTCCCTGGTACCGCCTCTTGAATTCCAATCAGCCGCTGGGCCCTTCGCCACTGCTCGCAATTCAGGCGCAAGGCAACCTGCACGTTGGCCGGTTTGGATTGAAGAAGGTACCCGTTACCCAGGTTGCGACACAAGTGAACCTGGATCGAGGCAAGATCACACTGACTGCGCTGCGCGCACAACTGCTGCAGGGCACGCATCAGGGAAACTGGACCATTGATCTTTCGAAGCATGATCTGTCGAATCATGACATGTCGACTCCCGATGCATCCACCGACGACGCGTCCACGCCGAGCGTCCGGTACCACGGGGCCGGCACATTGAACGACATTGCGCTGGCGCAGGTGGCCACGTTGATGAACGATGCCTGGATTGCCGGAACGGTCGACGGGGATTTCGATGTCGAAGGATCCGGAGATAGCTTTCGTGAGCTACCGGCGCAGTCTCATGGCAAGCTGCACTTCGTAATGAGGAACGGGAGCCTGCCGCACATTGAAATTCCGGGCTCGCCCGTGCCTCTGCCGGTTCACCGGTTTACGGGCGAACTCCATCTGAAGAAAGGTGTGTGGGAGCTCTCCACCGGCAGACTGGAATCGCGCGACGGCATTTATCAGGTAAGAGGGACCGATTCCCCGGGCAGCGGTTTCGACTTTGCTTTGACCCGTGGTGACGAGCAATCGTGGACGCTCACCGGGACGCTCGCCAATCCGCGTATTACGGCGGGCAGTCGAACCGTAGCCAAGCGTACGGACGCAAACGTAAAGACCGTCAAACCGTAAATTAAATAAGGCCTTAGCGTCTTCCGCCGGCAATTTGTCAGCCGCGCGGGTGGCCAATCCGTGGGCGGCCAACGATCGTGCCCAGAATAATCCAGAGCCCAAGAGCGAGCCATTCCCAACCGGAAAAGCTTCCGGGCACAAAGGGCACAAACTTCATCAGTACCATCGCCAAACCGACCAACGCGCCCAGCAGAGCGATCAAGCGGTCGGCGATTCGGGGCTTCATACAAAGGTAGGCGGCGCATACCGCGAACCATCCGGTAGCCGAAGCGACCGATCCGACCTCGGAAATCGGAACCAGAATCGCGCTGCCCAGAAACATGCACAAAGCCGTGGCGAGGCCAACCCAAACGACAGCCGCGGCAGGGGTCTGGTTCCTGGGATGCACGCTGGCCAGTCGTGCATCCACCAACCCGCGGCGCCCCATGGCGAACGCCAAGCGGCTGGCGGCGATGAAATTACCGTTGAATACCTTGAACAGCGAAAGCAACGCGGCACTCAGAATGATGCTCACGATCCAGCGCGAGCCGATGGCATGTTCGAAAGCGATCGCAGTCATGAATGGCGCGCCGGTCAGCGAACGCCACGGCGCCACGAAGCCCACTGCGGCGATCACGACGATGTAGAACACGGCGCCGACGATGATCGCCGCAAAGATGGCGCGGGAGAATCCCTGGGCGCGAAATTGTGGATTGGCTTCCTCGGCTGCCTTGGTCACCGATTCATATCCCGTCATGTAATAAGGGACGATCTGCAGAACCAGCAAAATGGAAATAAACGGAGTGTGTGTGAACAAAGGCGGAAAATTCGCGGGCGATCCGCGCGTGACGCCGATGGCAACGAAGAGCACGAAAAGCCCAAGCGTGCCGAACGTGGTCCAGTTTTGGAAGGTGGCGCTCAGCCGGATGCCACGATAGTTCACCACTGTGACCAGTGCCGTGAGCGCGAGCCCGATGGCCAGGTGCGGCAGGTAAACCGGCTTTCCCGCAACGCGGTATAACTCGATGGAATCGAGCGCGGGAAAAATGTAACCGGCGATGCGGCCCACGGCCACGGCCTCCCACGGACAGACAATGAAGTAGGCGAGCATCATCATCCATCCGGTAAAGAAGCTGACCGGCCGCGGGAAAACCTTCGCGGTGTAAGCCACCTCGCCCGCTGCGTCGGGCATGGCCATCACCAGCTTGCCGTACACATAGCCTATGGGCAGAAGAAGAACGCCGCCAATCGCGAAGCCAAAAATGCCGCCGAGCGGGCCTCCGCGCAGCAGCCAGTCGTCCATGACCACCAGCCAGCCCACGCCCACCATCGTTCCCCAGCCGAGGGAGAAGTAATCGGTGACACGCAATTTGCGGGCTAGTTGGGTCATCGGGAACGGCTAGAGCCTGCCGAACTGCGCTCGGATTGACAGCCGAGGGCGACTGTCCCCAGGTGTGGGGTGGGAGGGCGGACTCATCTTTATTGGCGCGAATTATATCGCATCGCACCCTCGTGGCTGGCTTGCTCAGGCAACCGCGTAGCGCGGCGGGAGTTCGTTTGCGCGCAGGATGCAGATTGCTTCTTTCAGGGAAGAGATCTCAAACATCGGCGCGAGATGCGTCGCCTCCAACAGCTGGCGGAAGAAAACCGGCGGGTTCACCAGCTTCACCTTCGCCGACCTCTGCGTCGCCCAACGGCGTACCAGCAGCAAGGTTCCCAGGCCGGCCGCATCCAGTTGTTCGACTTCCGAAACATCCAGCGCCAGCACGCGGACACGCTGGAGTTGCTCCATCAGCTGTTCGATCCGGCGCCGGAACTGGTCGAGCGCTGCCCCACGCACCATGCGTCCCGAGCACCTCACGACCGCCAAATCCTGCAAGCATTCGACTTGAAATTTCAGTTCCATATGTGTGTTCATACGAACCCGCCTTGATGTCTATTAGTACGAAGCAGCCCTGGAAAAGGTTCCCCAATCTCTTGTCCTTGAATTGGACGTGGAAAAAAGGGAAAGGTCATCATCTGAAGACAACTTTAGAGGATAGCAAATTCTTGATTGTTACGAATTTGTAAATAGTTTTTAGAATTACAACCCCGCCTCAATCCTGGATCTTGGATCCAGAAGGTCACGCATTGCGTCGCCGATAAAATTGAAGGCGAGGACTGCGAGCATCACCGTCACCGCCGGGAAGAGCACCAGATGAGG
>JBEKWX010000162.1:0-7898 GCA_049512675.1 Terriglobales bacterium
TCATCAATCGCACCCTCGAACACTCGGCTGAGCTGGCGGCGAAGCTCGGTGGGGTTGCCATCCCGTTGGAGGAGCGCTGGAAACATATGGCGGAGGCCGACATCATCATCAGCTCGACTTCCGCTCCGCACACGATTCTCAGCCGCGAGGAAGTCGAGATCATGATTCGGGAACGCGAGGTTCGCGGGCTCAGGGATCGGCCTCTGGTGATCGCGGATATTGCGATGCCCCGCGACGTTGACTCTGCGGTGCGTAACGTCAAGGGCGTTTTCCTCTATGACCTTGACGACCTGGAAAACGTGCCCGACCACAATGCGGACGAGCACGAGACTGCCGCCGCCGACGCACACAAGATTCTGCTGGACGAGGCCCGAGGCTTCCGTCGCAAGCTGGCGGCGGAGAACGGCGTGCCGACCATCGTAGCACTGCGCCTGCGGCTGGACGAGTTTTGCCAGCAAGAACTGGATTCCTTTCGACAAGAGAAAGGTCCTTTCTCCAAGGACCAGGATGAAATCTTAAGAGTAATCATGTCCCGGATGACGCAGAGGATCGCGGGGTCCCTGGCGCGTGAACTCAAGGAACTTCCAGAGAAGGTGCAGCAGGAACAAATGACCGCTGCGTTGCAGCGGCTGTTCCACCTGAAATCAGCGGGACAGTCGATTGCCGGCACCACACACTGAAAGGCGCGTCGAGCCGAAGCCAAGAGACAGCACAGATCAGTGGTCTTCAGCAGAGCTAGTCAGGGAGCCCTCTTCATCTCCGCGAATCAATCCAAATTTCTTTAGCTTGTAACGCAAAGCGTCGCGGCTGATGTCCAACAGCTTGGCAGCGTGCGTCTGGTTGCCGTTGGCTTGGCGCATGGCCAACTCGACCATGGCGTGTTCCACTTCTTCCAGCGACGTTCCGCCTTCCGGGATATAAAGCCGCGGCAGGGTGCGCCCATTGGGCAATGTCTGCCCACCGTCGGCGGGTGAAGTTCGTTCAAACAGCGTGCGGCCGCCCGATTCACCCACAGAAAACGGCAGATACTCAGGTCGCAAGAACGGCTCGTCTTCGAGGATCATGCCACGCTCGATCGTGTTCTTGAGTTCGCGAACATTACCCGGCCAGTTATGACTGAAAATTAGACGGCGGGTCTCATCGGTAATGCCGCGAATTGACTTCTTGAATCTGCGGTTATAGCGCTCAATGAAAAAGTCGACTAAAGGAAGAATGTCTTCTTTTCGCTCCCGTAAGGGCGGGATGAAGATAGCAATAATGGCCAACCGGTAGTAGAGATCCTGACGAAACTGACCATCGCGCACGGCTTTCTCCAGATCACGATTGGAGGCGGCGATCACTCGCACATCCACCTGCATATCGCGGACACCGCCCACGCGGCGGATGACCTGGTCTTCCAGCACGCGCAAGAGTTTCGCTTGCAGCAGCGGAGAGAGTTCGCCGATTTCATCGAGAAACAGCGTACCTCCGTCGGCGGCCTCGAACAGCCCTTTCTTCATCTGCTTGGCATCCGTGAACGCGCCCTTTTCGTGGCCGAAAAGCTCAGCCTCCATCAGCGTCTCCGGAATGGCGGAGCAGTTGATCGCGACAAAGGGTTTCTCCTGGCGCGAGCTTTCGTAGTGGATGGCTTTGGCGATGAGGTCCTTGCCGGTACCGCTTTCACCCTGAATCAAAACAGTGGTGGCCTCGCTGGACGCAACCTTGCGGACGAAATTCATGAGCTCGGTCATCTTGGGCGAGACGCTCACCACGCTGTTGTAACCGGATGCGCGGCGCACCTCACTTCGCAGGGTCTGCACTTCGGTGCGCAAACTCGTAGCCTCGAGCGCGTTCTTGATGGTAACGTGAAGCTCATCGAAATCGATCGGCTTGCCCACGAAGTCGTAAGCCCCGAGCTTGAGCGCGGCTTTGACATCGTCGATTTGCGGATCGGCCGTGATCATGATGACGGCGCGGGCGTCGCCATTTTTCTTGAGTTGATCGAGCACTTCAATGCCGCTGATGTCGGGCATGCGCACGTCGAGTAGAACCAGATCGGGCGATTCCCGCTGCGCCAGCTTAAGCGCCGGCTCCCCGGAATCAGCTTCGATCACTTGGTAGCCCCACTCTTCGCACTTCTGGCGGAGCGACCAGCGCACCAGCCGCTCGTCGTCCACCACCATGATCTTCTCTACAGGCATTCGTGTTTAATTTACTACGAATGGAAGCGACTTGCTCGGGCGCCTTCTCCGTATCGCCGAAGGGACTGGGCAATAGCGGGCTGGGGCCGACACGCAGGATGGCTACCCTGTGTAGCGCGTGCCCCAGCAGGACCTTTCGACGTCCATTGATGACGTAATGACTTGTTGGCTTCGTTTCATGAATTCGCGGTTTTGCCGGTCGGTACAAACGCTCTAGGTCGCGACCAAGGTTATACCGACACCTGTAGCGACCCGCCGCAACTTGTGATCTAGCGTGGCCAGGGGGAGTGCTTCGCGCAAGGCGAGTTCGACATAGGCGGCATCGTATTCGCTTAGGCCGCTTTGACGTGCAAGCGAAAGGATTTGGTTGAACGCTGCACCGGGATGAATGGGGTCGACTGAAATGCGGAGCCCCGCGATGCGCTGAAGCAACGCCGTAACCTGTGCCAGGGTGATGCGCTTGCGTCGCTCCGCCACGAGCAACGCATTCGCAACCTCAAAAGGCCAAATGGCAGGCGTGAGCACCTCGGTCCCCGCCGCGAGCAGATCGAGAATTCTTTCTGTGAAACCCGTCTTCTCGTCCTCGAAGCACCAGGCCACGGCCACGGACGCATCCAGAACGATTCGCTTAATAACGGCGGCCTTCATTGATCAACCCGTGGATAGTGATCTTTCCCAGAGTTGCGCTCTTTCGCAGCTCGCGAATCTCTCGTACCAGCTTGTCGGGCTGCTCCTTCTCACCCGCATCAGCGGGAACCAGTTTGGCGATCGGGATCCCCCGCCTCGTGATCCGGATCGTTTCGCCCTCGGAGACTCTTTTCAGCAGGCCGTTGAGATGGGTCTTTGCGTCGAAGGCCCCGACAGTAGTTTGGCGATCCATGTAAACTAGTTTATCAACTAGTCTGTCAGCATGGCAAGTGATAGACCTTTAAACTAAGTCTGGTTGTTCCGCGTAAAGCTCAAGCAGGCCAGCCTCAGACAAAGTTTCGTGATGAGCAGCGAGACACGGGCGAAGAGCGGGAAAAATACCACTCTTTCAATCGATAAGCCATTCGGCGCAGTTGAACATGCGACCGCGGAAGCGCCCGCCCATGCATCTACTGGATTTGCAGGGACCGCCGCAAAGTAAAGGCGTAAGCGGTCTGGTCATCGAGCACAACCTCTCTCTCTCCGCCCTCGGCGCGCTTAGCCAGGCCCTTGAAGAACTTGCCCACCTTGTTCTTGCCTTTGATTGGGGGGCCAAAACTCCGGACGGCAGTCACGACCGCCACATCCGCGTTGTCGATGTTTACCGAAACCAGTTTGAGTTGCAGATTGGCTTCGCCCGCCAGCGCACCAACAGGTCTGGCGAACACGACCGTGCCGGTGACACTCGCGCCAGCCGCAATCGCGGTTTGACCCTCGACGACGACATCCCGATCCAACGTAGCCGAGAAGCTTTGGCCCACCTGGCTGGTCTTGGAGCCGAGCTCTTGCCCGAGGCGAATGGTGAGCGTGGTCCCAGCGGGAACAACAAGTGCTTGTGCCGCAGCGGCTGCATTGTCATCGGTTGCCGCTTGGGCATCAGCTCCCGGAGCTGCGTTTTGTCCGGGCTCGGTCGCAGCCGTAGTGTCCGCAGGAGGAGCGGCTGGCTGGACTCCGCTCCCTGCGTTGGAAGAGTTCGCTGATCCGCCTGCGGGTGGCGCCGTCACGGGATTTTGCGAAGTTGCTGGAGCGCTGTTCGCGGCGCGGCGGCGTGACACTCCGTCGAAAACCAGAGCCGCGGCAACGACTGCCACCGCAAGCCCAATTACGATGATTGTCTTTCTACTCATTGCTCACTCCGTTGCCAGACACTCTAACGAAGCCATGTTTACCAGCAGCTTCTGATCTTTCCGCCGCTCGTAGTACCTGACCCCGCTGCTTTGGCATGCGGCCGGGTGGACGCGGAAATCCCCTACAATGGATGCTTGGCTTTGAACCACCGCGAGACACCTATACGGGATGGCATCAGCGTGGATTCCCGGCAGAGTATATGAATCCCGCCTTTGTACGGCCCCATCAGCTCGCGCGGCGAAGGCGACCTCGCTGACACGACTAGCTGCTTGACATTGCACCGCATGGCAGACGTAGAAAGCCGCTCAGCCCGGACGCCTCAAAGCTCACGGGGCTCTACTGCCCCCATTCAGCTCGCGCTTGAGTACGGCCGCCTTGGACCTCTTCCTGCCGCGCGGCGACGCAGTCCACTACCCTTCCTCGTCAAGACGCGAATCCTTTCGTCATGACCCGAAATCGTTCGAATCCTTCAAGCGGGAAACTGAAGGCCGACTCGCGGCGGTCTAGCCCCGCCTCACTTCCCCTTGCCCTTTTTACCGCCCGAGGGGGCGGCGTGACCACCACCACCACCGGCGTGACCAGCGGGTGCCGAATGGCCACCGGAAGCTCCGTGGCTAGCGGGCGCTCCATGGCTAGCAGGTGCTCCATGGCTAGCGGCCGCCCCATGACTAGCGGGCGCTCCGTGACTAGCCGGCGCCCCGTGACTAGCGGACGCTCCATGACTAGCCGGCGCCCCATGACTAGCCGGCGCCCCGTGACTAGCGGACGCTCCATGACTAGCCGGCGCCCCATGACTAGCCGGCGCCCCGTGACTAGCGGACGCTCCATGGCTAGCTCCGTGGCCAGCGGCTGCTCCATGCCCACCGCCTGCTCCATGGCCAGCGGACGCCGAACGGCCAGCAGCTGCTCCATGCCCGCCGGCTGCTCCATGACCACCGGCTGCTCCATGGCCAGCGGACGCCGAACGATTTCCGTACGGAGAATGGCCACCGGCCGCTCCATGGCCACCGGCCGCTCCATGGCCACCGGCCGCCCCATGACCACCGCTCGCCCGAGCATGAGCAGCTGCCTCCCGAGTGGCCCCTGCACGAGCGTGGGCACTATAGCCTCTCGGCACTCCGCGACCACCATGATCGAACGCGCCCCGGTCGTGACCGCCAAAATGACCATGATTGTAGACCGACATGCTGTTCGAAATGTAAGTGTTGCCACCAAACATCACGGTCCCGCCTCCCCAGGAAGGCGCCCACGCGCCGAAACCCCAGCCGAAGCCCGCAAAGACCCCAACCGAGATGCCTGCGTAGAAGCCAAGTCCCACTCCCACCACGAAGCCGGGCGGAGGCGGCAGCACAACAAACCCAGGGTAGGCGACAACGAACCCTGGCCAGACGGTCCAAGGATTGTAATAGGGAACGTAAACCACAGCCGGATCGACCGGCACAATCGAGATCACGCCGGCGTCTACAGCCACCCGTTGCTGCGTCGTCGTAACTAACGTGTTCGACTGCTGCGCCTGCAACCGCATGGCCTGGACAGCGTTCATGACGTCTCCGGGCTGGTTGTAATAGGCGTTGCCGAGTTGCGCCGCCCAGGCGGTGTTCTTCGCGAGATTGTCGAGCACGGAGGGAAACGCCGTGAGGCCTTTGACGGCCGGGTCCCAATCCATGGCGTTCGCCCCGGCCGCGCGCTGATCCGGGGGCAGTCCCATGTTCTGGTTCAGCCAGGTATCCGCCGCCGCAATCTGGTCCGGATACGTGGCGCCAGTCAATACTTGAGCGACCAGCGAGTCCGGGTAGAGAGCAATCGGGGCCACCAGTTGATCCAGTTGCTCCGCGTTCAGTTCGACGTACGCACTGGCCGCCGGCGCTTGCGCGTACAGATCAAATTGTGTTGCCGGAATCAGCAGCAAAGAAAGCATGAGCGCCATCATCTGGCGCATGGCCTGATACAGGAAAATTCTGCTCTGGGAGTTCATCGTCTGCATCCTTTCGGTCCTAACGCTCCAACCATTGGATAGATTTCTGGCGTCCAGTCCGTCTGCGGTCTAACTTCTTAATCTGGCATCGTTGATTCTTGCGGCCCGTGGAGTCTGCTGAACCGTTGCCGTACCCGCTGAGCGGAATTTTTCTGTTCCCAAAAACGGCTGCTATTGTCTTATCAATCCCTGTTCCCGTCAATGTGAAAAAATTTCATCCGGATCTCCCCTACGAATCAGCGCATCTTTCGCTGCATTCGCCTCTCAGATGCTGACGAGCCCTTTTCCAGCGCCATGTAGTCCCGGCAATTCGGAGAGAAGTAAGTCCTGCAGTAGTCTCTTCGGAATTGGGGTTGGTACAACGTAGCCCGGCGGCGCATTTTGCGTTCAGCCGACAGTTTCGACAAGTGTCTTGAGGTAAACTTACGGTAATATTGACTCTCTGTACGGCAAGGGCTCTCCTCCAATGGAGCTGCGGGAGCATGGGGATGGAGTTACCGTCCGCCGAAAATTCGCTTGCCTCGGGTCTCCGCCAAGAGGGCAATCACCCCGTGCCTGAAGCGGCAGTGCGAAGCGAACTCGAGCGGTTGCTGGCCAGCCGCTCCCTTCGAGATTCCGATCTCCTGAAACGCTTCTTGCGCTACATCGTGGAGCACACGCTTGCCGGAGAAGGAGACCAGCTCAAGGAATACCGGCTGGGGGTGGATGTATTTGACCGGGACGATTCATTCGATCCGCGGCTTGATCCCGTGGTCCGAATGGCTGCCCGCCGTCTCCGCACCAAGTTGCGGGAGCATTACGAAAATGCTGGTCGCGGTTCCCTGGTTCGCATCGAGGTCCCCAAGGGCGGCTACGCTGCGATTTTTGTTGCAGCTACCCCGTCGCAAGTAGCCCTGCGCAGGGATGTGGCCGGACCAGTCGATCAGCGAAACTCCGACCGCCCCCAGTTTATTCCTCGTGGTTGGACGCGGATCCTTGCCGCCGCGGCGGTCTTGGTGAGTGCCGCGCTGATGGCGGGAGGCTTTTACTATCGCTCCCATCAAACCGAGCGCCTGACCGACAAGGACACCATCGTCCTCGCCGATTTCGCCAACAACACCGGCGATCCGATATTCGACGACACCCTGAAGACCGCGCTCGTGATTTCCTTACAGCAGTCACCCTTCCTCAACGTGCTCTCCGACCGCGAAGTCTCAAAGACCTTGCAACAGATGACGCGTCCCGGCGGCACGAAACTCACCGCCGGAGTAACCCGCGAGCTTTGCCAACGGGCGGGCAGCAAGGCTTATATTGCCGGAGCCATCGCCGGTCTGGGCAGCGACTACGTGTTGGGTTTAAAGGCGGTGAACTGCCAAAGCGGAAACACGCTGGCGCAGGAGCAGGTCACCACTCCTTCCAAGGAGAAAGTGCTGGATGCGCTGGGCAAAGCGGCATCCAGCCTGCGCGGACAATTGGGCGAATCGCTGGCTACGGTGCAGAAGTTTGACGTTCCTTTGGAAGACGCCACCACGCCTTCGCTCGAAGCGCTGAAAGCTTATAGCCTGGGCAGAAGGGCCGATAACGAAAAAGGTCACGCAGGCCTGCCTTATGATCAGCACGCCATCGAGTTGGATCCGGCCTTTGCCGTTGCCTACGAGGCTGTGGGCAGTGACTACAGCAATCTCGGCGAACAAGGGCGGGCCAATGAGTACATCACAAAAGCATTCCAGTTGCGGGAACACACCAGCGAGTGGGAAAAGCTGAAGATCACTGCCGATTACTATCTGGATGTAACCGGGGAATTGGATAAAGCCGGCCGCACCTACCAGGAACAAATTACGAGCTACCCGCTCCGCAGCGCCGCGTACAACAATCTGGGCCTGGTGTATGCCTTACAAGGACAGTATGAGAAAGCCGCGGACGTCACTCGCCAAAATATCCGCCTCACA
>JBEKWX010000163.1:0-7847 GCA_049512675.1 Terriglobales bacterium
TCCGAGCATGGCGATGAACAGCAGCATCAAGAACTCTCGCCTGCTTATAACCGGAACCTTGCTTCACCACAAGCATCAACTCAGGGACTTTTTCAACAGGTACGCCTGGTTGCAACAGTTACCGCGCCGGCCACGCTTCCGCTTTCCGCGTGACGCAAGAAAGGCCGCCCTGAGATCGGGCGGCGTAGTGTTGCTTACGATTCGTTTACGTTGACCTCAATCTACTGCGTCTCTACTTTGTCCCAAGAGCATGCCACAACGATTCCGGGATCGGTGTTCAACAGCTTCAAGACAGTACCCTGACGCGCAAGTACCACGTACAGGTTTAGGGTAGTTGTTGGTACACCTGGTGTCGTAAGTGTCCAGATCACATCAAATCCACAGTATCCGGCTGCGGCTGCTGTGGCATCTACCGCATATGTTCCCGTGCCCGTTCTGGGGTAGGCGCCAGAACCCAAGTTCGCGAAATCGAATGAGTTCAGGTTCCCTTTGCCATCAAAGGTTATGGCGCCGGTCAATGCAAAAGGCACATAATCTTTTATAGGATCGAAGGGCGGGCCGGTGGGAGGCGTCGTAAACAGTACGAGACCATCGGTGTTGTAACCGAAGGTGCCCTCCAGCCGTCCAACACTGCATTTGTTGTGCGCGCTTGTGCTTGTGCCAGCGGCAACGCCGCCAAAGCGAAACATGTGCAGAAAACGAAAAGCGCAGCGAGGCTCGGCGGCCCGCCGATATTCCACTCTCGCGTGAGTTGGGTGAATTTGGATCACCATGCCAAGTTTCCCCCGGTAAGAAGGCCGCCACGCTCCGGGAACTAGAACCGTCGACCGCGGCGTGATAGAGGTCACGGAGATCAGTGGTCGAATCGGCCGCAGTTGGGGTTCCAGCTGCTAGAATTCGTATCATGGCATTCCCCGCTAACCGCATGCGCCGTTTGCGGCGCACTGAAACGCTGCGCACCCTCGTCCGCGAGACCCGGCTCACGCCCGAATCTCTGGTGTATCCACTGTTCATTTGCCCCGGAACGGGGATCCGGAAAGAAGTGCGCTCGATGCCCGGAGTCTTCAACCTTTCGATAGACGAGGCTGTGAAGGACGTGCGCGAGACGCGTGCGCTCGGAGTGCTGTCGGTCATCTTGTTCGGGCTGCCCGAGAAAAAGGATGAAGTCGCCACCGGCGCCTGGGCCGAGGATGGCATAGTGCAGAGGACCACGCGCGCCATCAAGAGCGAGGTGCGGGACGTCGTGGTGATGGGCGACGTTTGTCTGTGCGAGTACATGTCGCACGGGCATTGCGGAATCGTAAGAGCTGCGCCTCAATCCTTGGGCGCGGCCGCCGCGGCGCCACCGGCTACCGCGGAGTACGAGATCGTGAATGACGCGAGCCTGGAATTGCTGGCGCGCACCTCGGTTTCGCTGGCGCGGTCGGGTGTGGACATCATCGCGCCCTCGGACATGATGGATGGACGGGTTGGGGCGATTCGCGCCGCGCTCGACGGCGCGGGCTTCGAGAATACGCCGATTCTTTCCTATGCGGCCAAGTTCTCTTCCGGTTTCTATGGGCCTTTCCGCGAGGCGGCGGATTCTGCGCCCCAGTTCGGAGATCGCCGTTCCTACCAGATGGACCCGGCCAACGTTCGCGAGGCGATGCGCGAGATCGAGTTCGACATCGAAGAAGGCGCGGACATGATAATGGTGAAGCCAGCGATGCCCTACCTGGACGTGATAGCCGCGGCCCGCAACCGTTTCGATCTGCCGCTGGCGGCCTATCAGGTATCGGGCGAGTACGCGATGATCGAAGCCGCGGCCCGCAACCAGTGGATCGACCGGGAGCGCGTGATGATGGAAGCGCTCGTCTCGATCCGACGCGCCGGAGCAAGCATGATCCTGACTTACTACGCCAAGGAAGCGGCGAAACTACTGGCCTAGTCCCTCCCCGGCAATCGCTCGGCGGTTCAGCGCTGATCCCGCAGTGTACACCGCAAAGAAGTCGCCAGTCGTCAGCGTGCACGATGATTTGTTCGCTAACGACCCACGACCGACGAGCAACGACTGAAAAAAGCTACAATATCGGCGTGAACGCCCCCGTTCGGCCCAAGCCGGCAGCTGACCACGAGCACCAGGACAGCAAGCATCACCATCACCATGCCATCTACGCCGCCGAAGCCACCGGATTGCTTCTCATGGCGGTCTTGCTGCTTATTCTCACCATCATCCGCTACTGGCGGTACATCCCGTGGAGCGCCCGCTGAAGTTGCCGAGGTTACTGAAGGTGGCGAGCTTACCGAAGTTAGACCGCGAGCCGCTGGTCGTAGTCGTTCTCGGTCCCACGGCCAGCGGCAAGACAGCTCTGGCGCTCGCCCTCGCGCGCCGCTTCCACGGGGAAATCGTCAACTGCGACTCGGTGGCGATGTACCGCGAATTTGAAATCGGCACGGCCAAGCCTAGCCCGGCGGAGCGAGCCGAGATTCCGCATCACCTGCTCGATTGCGTGGATCCGCTCACCGACATTACCGCCGGAGAATATGCCCGCCAGGCGCGGCAGGTTTTGCGTGAAATCGAGCGGCGAAGACACTTGCCCATCGTTAGCGGAGGCGCCGGACTCTATCTGCGCGCTCTGCTGGAAGGACTCTTTTCCGGCTCGCAGCGCTCCGAAGAGCTGCGCAACACACTGCGCAGCCGCGCCAAGAAGCACGGCCCCGGGCACTTGCATCGCATCCTGCGGCGGCTCGACGCGACGGCAGCGAACCGCATTCACGCCAATGATGTTCCCAAGGTGATCCGCGCCATCGAGGTGTGTCTGGCTTCGCGCCAGCCCTCGCGCCCGACCTCGCGCCAAACTATGACCGAACTTTGGCAACGGGGACGCGAACCGCTGCTCGGCTTTCGCATTCTCCGTCTCGGACTCAATCCGGAGCGCAAAGCTCTTTATGCCCGAATCAACCCGCGGGCCGCGAAGATGTTTGACGACGGACTGCCTGGCGGAGGACTGATCGGCGAGACGGAAAGACTGCTCAAGAAATATGGCGACCAAGCCCGCCCGCTGGCGTCGCTGGGCTACAAGCAGGCGCTGCAGTTTTTGCGCGGCGAAGTCGATCGGGAGTCGGCGCTCGCGGCGGCGCAGCAGGCGCATCGTAACTATGCCAAGCGCCAGATGACGTGGTTCCGGCAAGAACCGGATGTGCATTGGCTGGCCGGATTCGGCGACAACATAGCCATCCAGGCGGAGAGCATTGCACTCATCGAGCAGCAAATTTGAGATGTGGAGAAACGGGCATTCGCAGGACGTTCCCATCCGTTTTTGCTATTGTCAAAGGCATGCTCCGGCATCTGCTGCTGATCGCCCTACTACTAACTTCGCTCGGCTTTGCTAGAAATAATGACAAAGACAAAAGCAATAGCAATAACAAAGACCGCTTTCAGCAGCCCCGTCCCATCCATCTCGACAAAGCCGGCCAGAAGTGGGCCGACAAAACGCTGCGCAAGATGTCGCCCGAAGAAAAAGTCGGCCAACTCTTCGGCATCAAGGTGCTGGCACAATTCCTGAATGACGCCGACCCCATCTTCATTCAACTGCGCGACAATGTCCGCAAGTATCACATCGGATCGCTGGTCATGACCGTCCCGGTGGATGGTCCTGTCCTGCTCAAGAGCGATCCCGATGTTGCCGCCGAGCTCCTCAACCGGCTGCAAGAATCGTCGAAGCTGCCCCTCATTGTCGCGGCAGATTTCGAGCGCGGCGTGTCCATGCGTCTGAATGGCGTGACCGTTTTCCCCCATGCCATGGCCTTTGGAGCGACCGGCAAACCGGAGAATGCCGAAGCCTTTGGACGCATCACTGCACTCGAGGCAAGAGCCATCGGAGTGCATTGGAATTTCTTTCCCGACGCCGACGTGAATTCCAATCCTGCGAATCCCATCATCAACACGCGCTCTTTCGGAGAAGACCCCAGGCAGGTAGGCGATTTCGTGGCGGCATACATCCGCGGCGCTCACCAGGGCAGCATGCTGACCACGGCCAAACATTTTCCCGGACACGGTGACACCGCGACCGACTCTCATCTCGGCCTTGCTCAAGTCACCGGCGACCGCGCGCGGCTCGATGCGGTTGAACTCGCGCCGTTCCGGAGCGCCATCGAGGCCGGCGTCGATGCCGTTATGGTGGCGCACGTAACCGTTCCCGCGCTCGATTCCGCGCCCAACCGGGTGGCCACAACTTCCAGGGCAATTGTGGACGGACTTCTCAAAGAAGAACTGGGATTCAAAGGGATCGTCGTGACCGACGCCCTCGACATGGCAGGGTTGACGCGCCTGTACGCGCAGAATATCGGCCGTGCAGCGGTCGATTCCTTCAACGCCGGCAATGACGTGCTGATCATTCCGGCCGACCTCGACGCCAGCTACCGCTCCCTGCTCGAAGCCGTGCAGAGCGGCGAAATCAGCCGTCAGCGGCTCGATCAATCGGTGCGTAAGATTCTGGAACTAAAGGCTTCCCTGGGCTTGAACAAGGCGCGGCTGGTGGACCCCGGTCAACTCTCGAGCAAGATTGCGAAACCGGAGAATGTGGCCGTCGGCCAGCGCATTGCCGACGAAGCCATTACCCTCGTCCGCGACAACGGTAAAGTGATCCCGCTGCAGTCTTCTGTTGGAACTCTGAAGCCCGCGCTTCCGTATCAATCAGTGACCGAGGTGAATAACCGCCTGGTCGCGGTGATTTTTGTCGACGACCTGCGCGCCGACCCCGGACGTATGCTCGAACATCAGATTCTAGCCCGTGTGCGTGACGCCCGCGTGATCTATGTCGACGCTCGCTCGGCCACCGGCATGAAACCGTCCGTGGTCGAAGCGGTGGAAGCGGCGGAGCACGTGATCGCAGCGGTCTATCTGGTTCCGACCGCGGGCAAGGCCATGCGCGCCGCCGGGGGCTTAAAGAATGAAGAGTTGAAGAATGGAGAATTGAAGAATACGGTTGCCCTGGACGACGCCACGGGATCCCTACTCGCGGCGATTCTCGATCGCGCCGCCCGGCATACTGTAGTGCTCGCTATGGGCAACCCCTATGTGGTGCAGGATTTCCCCGCGATCGAGAATTATGTGTGCGCGTTCTCCAATGCGACCGTGTCGGAAACCGCCGCCGTGAAGGCAATCTTCGGCGAGATCCCGATCAGCGGTCATCTCCCCGTTACAATCCCGGGCATCGCATCCCGAGGCGAGGGGATCGAACGCCCCGCCCATCCGAGCTCAGCTCGGCCCAGCTCAGGAGGTTCCTCCCATGTTCAGCCGTAAAATGTCCAGCCGTAACGTCATCGCGCGGCTCTCCCTCGGCGCGCTCATTGCCGCCCTCTGCGTTCTTCCCGCTTGCAGCATCCATACCAACGAGCAAGGCAAAGATGGCGAGAAGAATGTCGACATCAAGTCTCCGATAGGTGATTTGCACGTCAGTGACCAGGCCGACATTCGCGATTCCGGCCTGACCGTCTATCCCGGCGCCAAGCCCGCTCCCAAAGACGACGGCGATGACAAAAAGAGCGCCAATGTGAATCTTTCGGTGGCGGGATTTTCGTTAAAAGTGGTGGCCGGGGAATTCGTCTCCGACGACGCTCCTGACAAGATCATCGCCTACTACAACAAAGAGCTTCAGAAATATGGCAAACCCATCCAGTGCCACGGCGCCTGGAACGGAGGCCACGTAAACTACAAGGGCGGCGATAACGGCTCCAAGCCGGTGTCGTGTGGAAATGACGGGAGTTCAGACTCGGTGGAGTTGAAGGTAGGAACCGAGGAAAACGAGCACCTCGTTTCGGTTAAACCCAGCGGCCGTGGTTCCCGCTTTGCCCTGGTTTATGTCCGCGTGCATACGGGCAAGGACGACACGATCTAGAGGCATCGGGCCATCGGTAGTTGCTCGGGTTGGTCGCGATCTGAGCAAGCATTTCTTGCGCCGCATCAAGAAAAGAGTTGTCATCCTGAGCGAAGCGAAGGACCTGCTGTCTGCCGGCAGCAATTGCGCGTTCGGCTCGCTTCCTTTTCAAACTGAGCCCCTAGCCCCCTAGCCTTGCTCTCCGGTCGCGTTGTGCGCTAGCTTCAAAGACGTGGAACACCCTTGCCAGCATTGTGGGACCACAGTCGAGGACGGCCGGCCGTTTTGTCCGCAATGCCGCGCTCCCCAAATCCACGTGCAAATTGCGATTCCGGATGCTGAAGGCACGACCGGCTTGAATCCCGCGCCGGACGGGTTTTCCGCAGAGACTATTCAAACCACCCATTCCGATCGCCCCGGCACGATAGCCGGAAGCATGACGGCGGGCAGCGCGATGAACCGGCAAATCGCCGTTCGGGCCGCGCTCAAGGCCGGCGTGCTGGGCGTTTTCATCGGGATGATCCCGTTGCTCGGCATCGTTCTGACCGGGGCACTGGCTGTCTATTTCTACCGCCGTGAAAGCAGATTCGTCCTTCCTGCCCCTCTTGGGTCGCGTCTTGGGGGAGCGGCGGGAGTCGTCGCCTTCGCCATCAACGCTCTGTTGATCGCCATCCGGATTTTTGTTTTTCATGCCCAGCAGGAATACATCGATGCCATCCTAAAAGTCGCTCAGAGGTTTGGGGCCAACCCGACGGACCCTGACTTTCAAGCCAGCATTCATAACCTTTTCACTCCCTCGCGGCTGGCGTTCACCTTCTTTTTTGGGATGCTTCTTACGGTGGTGCTCGCCTCCATTGGCGGTGCGCTAGCCGCGCTGTTTATGCGGCCGCGCAACCCCCGCGTCTAATTTCAGGCACAATCGACGCGGGTTTCACGCCCGGCCTTGCTCTCACCTCATCCCCACGCGTATGATGCAGCGTTTATGAATTCACGCGTGCCAGGCCGTTCGGTCGAGATCCAGCAGAAAGCGCAGCTCATGTCTGCCTCCGAGGTGGAGCGCACCTTGATCCGGTTGGCGCATGAGATTCTCGAAAAGAACAATGGCGTCGAAGATCTGGCCCTGGTCGGCATCCGCCGTCGCGGAGTTCCGCTGGCGGAGCGGCTGGCGAAAATTATTCAGCGCATCGAAAAGAAACCCGTCCTGCTCGGCACGCTCGACATTACCCTCTACCGCGACGATCTGTCCACTCTCGGCTCGAAGCCCGTGGTGCAGGAAAGCGAGATGGAAATTCCCATCACCGGCAAGTCGGTGGTGCTGGTCGACGACGTGCTCTATACCGGCCGCACCACCCGCGCCGCCATGGACGCGCTGTTCCGCGTGGGCCGTCCCCGCCGCTTGCAGTTGTGCGTATTGATCGACCGCGGCCATCGCGAGTTGCCGATCGAGGCCGCCTTCGTTGGACGAACCGTGCAGACAACGGAAAATCAGATAATTGAGGTCAAACTTCGAGAGGTCGATGACGCGGAGAAAGTCCTGCTGATGGAAAAACAGCAGGGCAATTTGTAATTTGTAATTTGTAATTTGTAATTGAAAACTTGGATCCGCATCGTGCGCTCTTAAATTACAAATTACAAATTGGAAATTACAAATTAACTATGAATCCAGCGCGCGGTTCCCTGCTCGGCATCGAGCACCTGGAAGCAGCCGAGATCCTGAGAATCCTGAAGTTTGCCCGGCGCATGAATCCGGACAAGCCGCGGCCCCTGCTCAAGGGCAAGCGCGTGATGCTTCTTTTCTACGAGGCTTCCACCCGCACGCGAAGCTCGTTTGAAATCGCGGCCAAATCCATGGGAGCTCACACCGTCCTCATTCAGTCCATCGGTTCGAGTATTGAGAAAGGCGAATCGCTCCTCGACACCGGATACACAGTGCGCGCCGTCGGCGCCGACATCATCGTCATCCGCCACCCCAACGCCGGCGCGCCCTAC
>JBEKWX010000164.1:0-7837 GCA_049512675.1 Terriglobales bacterium
AACCACTGCCTCCGCTACATTTGAATAGGCGCTTTCTGCACCTGCGGCGTTTACTGCAGTTGTGACGTAATAGTAGGTCGTTCCGGCCACAACCGTATCGTCGGTGTAGCTGGTCGAGGCATCCAGCGCTGTATTGATCTGCTCGAAGGGTCCTGCCTTGGCATTGCCGCGGAACACGTTGTATCCCACCGGGCTCCCGCTCGCTGCAGTCCAGGAAAGGGAGACATAATTGGAACTCTGTGCCACGCCCGTACCGGTCAACTGCTCGACGGTGGGCGAGCTCGTTGCATTGCTGGTGAACCCGGCTTGGCCGGAGGCGGCGCCGGAGGCGTTGGGCGTGAATTGAATCGTGACGGCGATGCTCTTCCCAGCCGCAATGGTTGCGGGCAGAGTCAGCCCGGATAGGACAAATTCCGAACTCGTCGACGCGTCCGACGAGATGGTTACGGCAGCGTTCGAGGCGGTGAGCGTAGCCTGCAGGCTGGCACTTGACCCCACTGTGACGCTACCGAAATTCAGCGTTGCGGGCGTCACTCCCAGTGCCGGCACCGCGCTGCCTTTGGGCACGCCGGTCCCCGAGAGATCGATTGAGAGTGTAGAATCCTCGGCCGTACTCTTGAGCGTTATGACCCCGGTGTAGTCGACATCGGCATGCGGCGTGAAGACGACGGGCAACTCGAGGCTCGCCCCGGGCTGGACTTCGATTGGCAGGGTGAAAGTGCCGTAGAAGAACACGGTGCTCCCACCTCTCGATTTGTACGTGATGCTCAGCGCAGCGCTCCCGGTGTTCGTCAGTTCGATGGAATAGGTACTGGAAGTGCCGACCGCAACATTACCGAAGGCATGGCTGCAAGGGTTGCATTCAAGTTGCTGCGCCCATGCGGGCGCAGGCGCAAGGCAAGACAGAAGCGATGCGACTACGACTAGGATCTGGACTGGGAGGGAGGATCGCATGACTGCGATCTTCCCCGAGCGCTCGCTCTCGAAGCAAAATCAGAAGTGCATCCGGAGAATGACTTGGGCTAGCCCATCTGGCGTAGCGGGCAGTCTGTTTCGCGCACCCGCGGGCGGAGGCGTCTGTGCTATCCGGTCTGTGCTATCCTGCGCGTAAATTACTGATCGCGCAGATTAAAGATTGGTGAATTAAGATCGTTGAATTGAAGATTGTCGTGCATTCGAAAATCGGTATGAACTTCGTTATGAACTCCGTTATGAACTAAAGATCGAAGGACCCTTGTGCTGGCCGAACTTCGACTCGAAAATTATGCAGTGATCGACAATGTCGTGATCGAATTCGCGGCTGGGCTGAATCTTCTGACCGGCGAGACCGGGGCGGGGAAGTCGATTCTGATTGACGCGCTGGGATTGCTGCTGGGAGACAAGGCGTCTTCGGATGTGATCCGCGCGGGCGCGGAGCGGGCCGTGGTCGCGGCGGTGTTTGAGAGCGACGGAGCGGCGGCGCGTTCCATCGCAGGGATACTCGAGACGAACGGCTTGGACGCGGAGAACGGCTCGCTGATTCTGCGGCGCGAGATTGCTGCGGGCGGCAAGGGTCGGGTGTTCATCAACAATCAGCCCGCGACCGTGGCGGTGCTGAAACAGATTGCGCCCCACCTGGCGGTGATCCACGCGCAGAATGAATCCATCGTAAACTTCGATGCCGCGGCGCGGCAGGAACTGCTCGATGCTTACGCCGGAGTGGAGTTGAAGGAAGTATCCGGCGCGTTCGCGCACTGGAAGCAGATTCGCGGTCGCATCGCCGAACTCGAACAGGACGAGCAGGATCGTATGCGGCTGCTGGACCTGTGGAACTTCCAATCGCGTGAAATCGAAGAGGCGCGGCTTCGGACCAGCGATGGTCCGCAAGAGGATGAGCAACTGGAAACCGAGAAGCGCGTCTTAGCCAATGCCGAGAAAATTTACGGCGCGGCCATCAATGCCTTCGACCTGCTCTATGAAGGCAACGCCTCCACTTCGTCGAGCCTCCGTGCCGCGCAGAAGCACCTGGAGGAACTGGCTCGTTACGAGCCGAAGTTTCAGGAAGCGCTGGCGGAGTTGGAGTCGGCGCGCATCAGCGTCGAAGATGTGGGAGCGACGCTGCGCGATTATGCCGGAGGAATCCAGGCTTCGCCCGAGCGGCTCGCGGAAATCGAAGAGCGGCTGGCGCTGCTTGATCGTCTGAAACGCAAGTACGGACCTACGCTTGAGCAGACCATCGCCTTCGGAGAGGATATCCGGCGCAAGCTCTCAGAGATGGAGAATAAAGATCAGGTACTACTTGAACTGCGGGCGATGCTGGCTGTGGCTGCCGAAGAGTATCGCAAAGCTGCTCGCACCATATCGCGCAAACGGCTGGAAGCGGGACGGAAACTGGAGAAGCTGGTCGAGGCGGAGATCAACGACCTTGCCATGCGCGCCAGCTTTCGCATTGCGGTCGAGGAGAATGAAGCCGAAGAACATTGGACTTCTTCGGGCATCAACCAGGTGATCTATCGCATTACGACCAACGTGGGCGAGACCATGCGGCCGCTGGAGCAGATCGCCTCGGGTGGAGAACTTTCGCGCGTCATGCTGGCGTTGAAGGCGTGCGTCGAGGCGGGGACGAATCCGGGGGGCGATCCAACAAGAAAGAAGAAGTTGGCGGCGGCGCAGCGCACGTTGGTCTTCGACGAGATTGATACCGGCATTGGCGGGCGTGCTGCCGAGGCCGTGGGGAAGAAATTGAAGGCGCTCTCCAAGGGCAATCAGGTGCTCTGCGTCACCCACCTGCCGCAGATCGCAACCTTTGCCGATCACCACTACGTGATCGAGAAGCGCGAAGCCGGAGGGCGGGCGAAGACCACCGTCCGGCAGATTACCGGGGAAGAACGCACCGAAGAAGTGGCGCGTATGTTGTCCGGGGCGAAGCTGACGGAGACTTCTCGGAAGCATGCGGAGCAGATGATTCGGGCGAATGGGTGAGTTCGTTCGTCCCTCTTACACCGTGGTTTCCCTGAGGGGTACCCCCCTACCATTTTCCCGCAAAGTATTCAAAATAAAGGACATGATACTAAAGTATTCAGGAATAAGGACTTAGCTCTAGGCTTTCAGCTGCGAGATCGATGGGGTTTGTTCCAGCTCGAAAAAAATTAAGTCTTGGTCCTATTGGAATCATTGGTTTAGCGTGGCAATAACCTAGTTGACGCACATGTAGAATGTGCTCAACGTGGAACGGGATCATTCGGCCTATATACTCGCGGTCGCATTTGCAGTTGGCTGCTGGCTTTTGGACAGGATCGTGGCTCCGGTAGTGGCGGAGTGGCTAAAGCGCAAACTCCCAGAGTCAAGCCATCTAAAGCGAAAGATTCACACTCGTCGTCGGCCATAGCGCCGCTATTGGGAGTTGGTCTTGACCCGGTATCCTTCCGACTGAAGTTGCTGCATTATCTCTTTGTAATCGTCACAGTACTGATCTGTGCAGTTGTGATGTTCGCAACTGAGTGTCATGAATCCTATCTGGTCGGCCCTGGAGGGGCGTGGAACGGTACTTGTTACCCCCGCCAAGTGAAAGCAAAATTCAGTAATGTGCGGCTGTGTATTCGGCAGAACGTCTCCGTAGGCAACCCATCCCCAAACGAAGAATTTCCGATTGATTACGGCAGTATGAGAGTTGTACCCGCTAAAATCATCTCCGAGATCAGTCCCGAACATTTCAATGTCCTTAGGGTAGAGCGGGCCAAGGCGCTGGAGGGCCTTCGGGCCGACAGTGTACTGCACTGTTACATGATGGTCAGTCTTAGGCCCTATAAATTGCTGTTCGGTGGGACCGCTAGGCAGTGTTTTTGCTGTCAATATCACTTCTCTCGTTCGTTCACCACGGAGGAAGTCACGGAGCGCAGCGGAAAGCTGAGTTGATAGCGGGTGTGCTTGTGCTCACCGGTCCGAATCATTGCTTATTAAAGGATAAAACTATATCGTTTAATAGACGGACTTCTTATTAAAGGATGGCTTTCAGCCTATGCCAGCGTCAAAATCGCAGAGCCGACTTGGGAGCTACCTCATAAGTTCTGTGGCGGGTGAGACGGTGCGGGCATTTATGCCGCCTCCGTTACCACCGATACCCGCAGTGGAACTGAGCGGACTACATCAACAGCTCGACCGTGCCAATCAAGGACTTGGCCGCCTTAACGGCATGACCAGGCTACTGCCAGACATCCGATTCCTGCTCTATCTGTACGTCCGCAAGGAGGCGCTGGTCTCTTCCCAAATCGAAGGTACCAAGTCCTCGTTCACCGACCTGCTGCTGTTTGAGAATGAGGCGGTCCCGAGCGTGCCCATTGAGGATGTCGAGGAAGTCTCTAATTATGTGGCCGCGATGCAACATGGCTTGCGCCGGCTCCGGGGAGGATTCCCGTTTTCCCTTCGGTTGATTCGGGAGATTCACGCCATCCTGCTTAGGGGCGGGCGAGGTGCGAACCGGAGTCCAGGCGAATTTCGCCGCACTCAGAACTGGATCGGAGGAAGCCGTCCGGGAAACGCGTCATTCGTTCCGCCGCCGCCGGAACGCCTGATGGAGTGCTTGGACGGCTTTGAACGTTTTCTTCACGATGAGCGGCACAAATTGCCGATCCTCGTGGAGGCTGGACTTGTGCATGTCCAGTTCGAATCCATACACCCGTTTCTGGACGGCAACGGAAGGGTTGGGCGATTACTCATCACCCTCTTGCTGTCTTCGAAAGGCGTGCTGACAGAGCCGCTCTTGTATCCCAGTCTCTATCTCAAGACAAATCGAAGCCAATACTACGACCTCTTGCAGCGAGTTCGCACGGACGGCGCCTGGGAGGATTGGCTTGCATTTTTTCTTGATGGAGTAGCAGAGGCCGCGCAGGAGGCAGCGGATACAGCGGAACGAACTCTGCGTCTTTTTGCCAACGACCGACAGAAGATACAGCTGCTGGGGAGGGCGGCTACGTCAGCGCTGCGCGTCCACGAACTCATGGAACGGAACCCATATGTTCGCATTCGAACAGCAGCGAAAGCACTGAAGCTAACGATTCCAACCGTGACGAGTGCGCTGAACCATCTCCTGCAACTCGGGATCGTCAAAGAAGTCTCAGGGAAACGGAGAAATCGGCTTTTTGCCTATTCACGCTACGTCAACATGGTGGGCGAGGGAACCAAACCGCTTTCCACTCCGTAGTCCCTCGGCCTACCTCTACTTTGGAGCCACGCCTGAATCCGCATAGCTTCCCGCTTTCTTTCGGCGTCGAGGTGAACTTCGTTGCCGAGTCAGCGCGTAGTGCGGGTGCTGGAAGAACTGAAACGGAGAGGCCGCAAGCCGGAGGCGACCGTGATCGACAATGGGACCGAGTTTACTAGTCGGGTGGTCAATCAATGGGCCTACGAGATCTTCTCCCGGCGTCGGCCAGATCTAGGAACTAGTTCCCGTTGAGGCAGCCTCCTAGCCGGGCATGTCTCCGGGCATGTCTAGGGGAAGACGTGCCGCCCTAGTCAAGATCAAGAAGTTGATGCCGGAGCAGCGGTCCGAGATTGCCCAAGAAAGCTTAGAGCGCTCGGTAGTTTCTTCTGGAAAGTGTGCAATATTGCACAGACGAATGATCCCCGGAGTGCCAGCGTGGTCGTCTACCAGAACGTGGGTCAAACGAACAATGTCCCGATCATTTTCTTGTCCACGGAGGGCACCGGCACGAGCTGCATTTATCTTCCGCCCGTGACGCCCTCGCCCTTGTCACTTACTTACCACAATTAACTGAGGAGCGACCGAGCCACACAAATACGAAATCTGTCGTGTTGACCGTGACAGAGAACCGCATTGTGCCGGTAGGGTAGCAACCTTCCACAGAGCACAGAAAGGGGTAATGGCGCGGGTCTTGAGTGACAAACGATACCGTCAACGCTGTGTTTGGAGCGACGGTGAAGACTTTTGACGAAGCGCCAATGGAGAAAAAGTTTTCGTTCGAAAGAAATCCGCTCGAAAAACAGGACATTTTCCTAAGCTCCCACACCTCTTTGCGCTCTCGCCGATTGAGGCCTTTGTTCGTGCGAACGACCGAAAGCGGCAAAGCCGCGTGCCCCTCAACACTGGCACCGCCGTGACGCACTGAGATCTCAGACTCCGTGTTGTTGACAATGGTTGTCGTGAAACTCAGGAGTTCGCCCACAGCTCCCAAGCCGAGAGTCTCGAATCCCGCCCGGGAGCTCACTTCGATTCCTGCGTGGCTCAGTTTGTGGATTGCATTACCTGTACTGGTCTCGGATGCTCGTGGACTCAGCGCCGGAGCGGTTGTCCGCGCCCCAGACAAATGCGCTTACGGCCTCCGCCCTGAAGGTGGGTACGTCGTTTTGGGCAAACGTAAAGAACGTGAATGCAAGAACGGCAAGCGTGACTGCAAGTATGCGTCGCATTGTACTTCGCATAGGCCGATGCCAAACTGCTCCTCTTTTGAGGGCAACCTCAGCATCAACTTGCCGATCTACAGCTCAACACCGTGGCCGGTCCCGTGGGAACTGTCACAATTGCCAGCTACTCATTGCAAGAATCCGTTCCAGACGGACAAAAACGGGCAAGCGGATTCTCGCTGCTTCTTGCCGGGTAGTGCCGTTTATCTGTTGCTGATGTTTCTATCTTTGGCGCTGCCTAATCAACCTATTGACTTTAGGGAAATTGGCGAGGAGGCTGGGTGCGGATATCTGGCAGGCATGAAGTTTGGCGGCTCCGAACTCGTCGGTCTCATCGTGGCGGTGAGCTTCGCTGCGGGGCTCAATGTGTATGCGACGGTAGCCACTCTCGGACTCCTCGCCAACGCCGGCCTGTTCGATCTGCCAACCGGCCTTCATCTGATAACAAGTTGGTGGGTGATCACCGCCTCCGGCATACTTTTTGCCATCGAGTTTTTCGCCGACAAGATCCCCGCTTTCGATTTGTTCTGGAATGCCCTACACACTTTCGTGCGTATTCCCGTGGCAGCTTTGATCGCCTACGGTGCAACGGCGCAGCTTTCGCCGGAAAAGCAATTGCTGGCAACGCTGGCTGGCGGCGCGATTGCGCTGGCCGCCCACGGAGGGAAGACGGCGGCGCGTGTAGCCGTCACACCATCCCCAGAGCCAGCGTCGAATTTCGTCCTCAGCGCGGGTGAAGACACGCTCGCTGTATTTCTGACATGGCTTGCAACGCGGCACCCGATTGCAGCAGGCACGATCGTCGTGGTGTTTCTGGTCGTAATCGTGGTTGTGATGCGATGGGTGGTACGCGCTATGAAGAACCTGTTTCGTGGCGCGGAGAATGAACTGGCGTCGTCGAAGCGCCAAATTTGAACTCTTTTATCACATTCGAGGTGTGGGGAGGCGCAGCCAAGTGCCGGACCGCAGAAGCACGATGCCGATAGCAGAAAGCGCTGCGCCGGTCGACTCGAAAGGGGAGGATCGATCCTAGCGTTTTTCAGTGAGTGAGCTAAGCGGAGACGCAACGATGCCTAAGACCAGTCCAGCCAGCCCGCCAATTGCGATACAAAGGCTACCTATTATGACAGCGCATACAAATACAACGACAACGGACTCCATCGTGTCTAATACATCTGTCCATCGGAGAGCGTGGCTGGTCGCCATGATGTAGGTCCCATAGGAACACCCGGCAACACCACCGAAGAATGCGCCGATGCGCGCAGACTTCATTATCCACTCATTGTAAGTGGCCATAGTCGCCACCCCCTTCCTGTTTGCGCTTCCAGTTACCCTAATTTCAAGGCGGACACGACCAAGAGACTCATAATTGCCAGAACTGCGATAGAAGCCGCAACAACACCGAAAGAATAATTACGAATGGGGTTGCGCGTCATAG
>JBEKWX010000165.1:0-7829 GCA_049512675.1 Terriglobales bacterium
AGGGCAACGACTCGGGCCGCGGGAAAGTTCCTCATAAACAAAGTGAAGGCCTCGCTCGAAGCGCCGCGGAACTGGTAGATCGCCTGATCCGCATCGCCCACGGCAAAAACGTTCGCCGCCGGACCGGCGAGCAGCGACAGGATCTCGACCTGGGCAAAATTCGCGTCCTGGAATTCATCCACCAACAGAAAGCGGGTGCGGCCCCGTTCCTCTTCGAGCAGCGCGGGATCGTTCTTCAGCAACTGATAGGCTTTGGTGATCATGTGGCCGAAGGTGCCCAGGTTTTCTTTCAGCAGCATGTCTTCCACGGTGGCAAAAACGCGAGCAATCTCCTGGCAGCGCTCCAGGATCTCCGCCTCTTCCAATTCCCTTTGCTTCTTCGAGCGCGCAACACGGGGAAGCGCGACCTCGCCGCGTTCAAGGCGCTCTACGTAGAGCGCGTACTCTGCCGGGCCCACCAGTTCGTCCTGGCAACGACGCATGAAATCGAGCAGGCTATCGAGAAACTGGCCGACATTCGCAGCACGGACAAAGTGTTTGAGGCGCAGATCGCGAATGCGGCGGCGCAAGTACACCCAGAGATCCTTGTCGTCGAGCACGCCAAAACCAGCGCCGCGACGTTGCAGCAGTCCATTGCACCAGGCATGAAATGTGCAGGCCTGCAGGCCGTCGATGACGGTCCCCTTCAGTTCCCCTCGTACGCGGGCCAGCATCTCCGCGGCGGAATTGTCGGTATAGGTGAGCGCAACAATTTCGTCAGGGCGAGCGTGCCCTTCGCGGATAAGGTTAGCCACGCGCTGCGTGAGCACAGTAGTCTTCCCGGTGCCGGCGCCGGCGATCACCAGCATCGGGCCAAGAAGGTGTCCGATGGCTTGCTGCTGGCGTTCGTCGGGAACGATCTTCGTCGCAGCTGAAGCAGTCGAATTTACTTGATATGTCGCTTGAGAAGTCACTAGCCGGAGAATATCAGAGGTGGTTGTGGAATGCTGTCGACAATCCAGCCCCGGAGGGGCGTCCGAACTTAGCCGAGCGCTTCAGCGCTGGGAAAAAATGAAAAAGCGATTTAAGTCCCGGAGGGACGACCGAGTTCTCCAGCATACTGTCTGGGGAATGAGCGGACGGCGAATCGGAATCAACGCAGTGCATCAAGCGCGAGTGCGGTAGCAACAATCGCCGCGGTTTCGACGCGCAGGATTGTGCCGCCAAGCGATGCCGCGGCCCACCCCGTTTCGCGAAACCACGCCAGCTCCTCGTCGGCCCATCCGCCTTCGGGCCCCACGGCGAGCGCCACTTCGGTTGGCTGGGATTCTAAAATGTCTCCCAGCCGAGTCTCCTCTTCAGACTCGGCGAGAGATTCAGCAAGAACGACGCGGGTCAGTGCGCCGCCCGGCAGGACACCGGGGGCAGCAAGATCCCTCACTTTGACCGGGGCTGAAACCTCAGGCGGCGCCGACCGTCGCGACTGTTCGCTCGCCTGACGTACGATGCGCCGCCAGCGTTCCTGGCGTTTCACGGCCGCAGCGGCCAGATGAGCATCGCTCCGGCGCGCAATGACGGGAACGATGCGAGCGACCCCAATCTCGGTGCACTTCTCGATCGCCCACTCCATGCGGTCGAACTTGAAGATGGCAAGAGCCAGCGTGATCTTCGGAGCGTCAAACGGCTTGGGCCTTGGCCTATGGTACGACTTCGTGTCGAGCGCGAACTCAACGCGATCATAGGAGATCGTGGTGATGGTTCCGCGGCGAACCTCTTCTCCAGTCGCAATGTCGAACTCCTGCCCGACCTCAGCCCGCAGCACGCGAGCAAGATGCGCCGCATGTTCGCCCACCAAAGCAGCGGTGTCTCCGGTAACCTCGTCAGCGATCCAGCGGCGGCGTGTCATGATTCAGCTCTCAGCTCTCAGTTTTCAGCTCTCAGTAAAGGCTAGCTACTTCGGCCAATGCGGAGCACGTCCGCACCTTCCGGAATACAGTACAAAGCGGAACACTTCCGCAGTTCTCTTAAATCAGCCAGAAGGGAGGGACGATTACGGCTTCGAATATTCACTTCGCAGGCCGAGGGGTCGTTCTCAAAGAAACGCCACCCAGCCTTCACATCAGCAACGTCCTCTAAAAGGACCTTCTCCGCTTCCGTACGGGACTCTGGCTTGCAGAAGTCGATGTCCGCCACAGCGCACCTGAGACCGTCGCGAAGGGCACTGATTAGGGCGCGGAATTTCCGTGACTTGCGAAATTCCGAACAGTTGTCAAACGCGTTGGCCTTGAAATCGTCAAACACCAACCAGCCATCCCAACACATCTGACACAAGTGAGTGGTCTTGCCGCAGCCCGGAAGCCCTGCCAGCAGAATGACATCCCCGCTCATACAACCCCGCTGTGCTCGTTGAAAATGGCGCTCGAAGAAGGAGCTCTTACTGAGAACTGATAGCTGAGAGCTGCGAGCTGCTTCTACGCAAACATGTCCTTCACGCGTCCCAACAGCGACCGGTTCTGCGGCTTGTTCTCCACCGGAGACAGCTCTCCCAGTTCGGCCAACAGTTCGCGCTGACGCTTACTCAGTTTCCCGGGCGTCTCTATTCGCACCTCGACGTAAAGATCGCCCTTGCCGTGCCCGTTGAGTACCGGCACGCCTTTGCTGCGAATGCGAAACGTGGTTCCCGACTGCGTGCCTTCGGGCACTTTCAGCTTGTGTTCCCCTTCAAGCGTCGGAACCATAATCTCGATGCCGAGCGCAGCTTGCGCAAACGAGATCGGAACCACGCAGTGCAGGTCGTTGCCCTCGCGCTCAAAGAAGGCGTGCTCCTTCACATGCAGGACAACATACAAGTCGCCGGCCGGCCCGCCGAATGCGCCCGCCTCGCCCAGTCCGGTGAAGCGAATTCGCGTGCCGTCCTCCACTCCCGCGGGCACCTTGGCTTCGACCACACGCTCGCGCAGCAAGCGGCCTTCGCCTTTGCACTTCGGGCAGGGATCGGTGATTACACTGCCCGCGCCCTGGCAGGTTGGGCAGGTTCGAGCGATGCTGAAAAAGCCTTGCTGATACCGGACCTGCCCTCGGCCATTGCACGACCGGCAATTGACTGCAGCTTTGCCGGGCGCCGTACCGTTTCCGCGGCACCCGTCGCAGGTCTCATGGCGGCGGACATTCACTTGCCTCTCGGCCCCGAAGACCGCTTCATCAAATTCAAGGTGCAAGTCTTCGCGAAGATCGGCTCCGCGCTGGGCGCGGCTGCGACGACGCCCGCCCTGGCCGAACATATCGCCGAAACCGAAAATGTCGCCGAAGATGTCGCCGAAATCCTGGAAGATGGCGGGATCGAATCCAGCCGCACCTCCGGAGCTGCCGCCCACGCCAGCATGCCCGAAGCGGTCGTACAAAGAGCGCTTCTCGCTATCGGCGAGAATCGCATACGCTTCAGTGATCTCCTTGAATTTGTCTTCCGCGTCAGGATTGTTGGGGTTGCGGTCAGGATGATACGTCATCGCAAGCTTGCGGTAAGCGCTCTTGATTTCAACGTCGGTGGCCACACGGGCAACACCGAGCACCTCGTAATAATCGCGTTTTGTGTTGGCGCCCAGAAACTCCCCCACTCTTCAGTTAAGCAAATCAGCAAAGCAAATCCAAACGGTGTCGCAAATCGTTTCGGGTGAGGCACGGCTTCAGCCCTGCCGCCCAGAGCCAATAAAGACAAGGGCTTTAGCCCCTGACGGCCCTGTCACCCGCGGCTATTGCGGGCGACCCGCACCATCGCGGGACGCAGCAGGCGGTCTTTGTACTTGTAGCCGCGCTGTAGTTCGTCGAGGACGTGGTGATCCGGCGCCTCAGTGGTATCCACCATTTCGATAGCTTCGTGAACCCGCGGATCGAAAGGTCGCCCCATCGAAACTATCGGCTGCACTCCGATTTTCTGCAGCGCATCCTGAAACTGACGGTAGATGAGCTCAACGCCGTTGCGGAAGTCGCTGGAGTCGCCCTCAGCCCTTAACGCTCGCTCGAAACTGTCGAGGATGGGCAGAAAGTTCTTGATGACATCGGCCGCGGCGTATTCGCGAAATTCCTGCTGTTCCCGCACCGCGCGCTTGCGCGCGTTGTCGAATTCCGCCTGCAGACGAGCCAGGCGGTCGAGCAGCGCGTCGCGCTCGGCCTTAAGCTTTTCCACTTCCGATGCCGCACTGATCTCCACTGGCTTGGCCGCAGTTGAGACAGGCGCAGCTTCTTCTCCGCCCTCCGCAGCCGGAAGTTCGCGCTCCAAATCGAGCTCTCCGTTGGTTTTTCCGTTTCTCTTCGCCATACTGCCGCATTACTCCGATTCGTTCAAAAGTTTGTCGAAAAGCCGTGCGATGTACGACACAGCCGACATGGTGTGTTGATAATCCAGCCGCGTAGGTCCAATCACAGCCAGCGACCCCATCACCTCGCCGCCCACGCGGGCGGGAGCGCCAATGAGGACAAAATTCTGCAAATTCGAAGCAGGCAAAGCCTCGTCCAGCCCGATCACTACGCGCACCGCTTCCTGCCGCGTGTCCAGATAAGCGCTGAGCAGTTTCACAACTTTTTCTTTTTCCTCAAGCGTCCGCAGCATATCCTGCAACCGCTGGCGATCTTCCTGCCCGGTCATATGGCTCGTGACCAGGTTCGTAACCAGGTTCGCCGCTCCTTCCACGAACACCGCCTGCGTACCCTCATTCGAAGCCAAAGCGCCCTGCTGGTATAGCTGCTCGATGGACTTCATCAGCCGGTCATACTCGCTGCGTTCCTGTTCCAGACGGCGGGCCAGTTCGGCGCGCATGTCGCCCATCGTCCAGCCGCGGAAATTTTCATTGATGTAGCGAGCCGCCAAATCCAGATCAGCCTGCGGAATATCAAGCCGCAGCACCCGATCGCGCACCACCCCCGAACGCGTGACCACAACCGCCAGCACCTTCTGATCGCCGAGGCGCGAAAAGTAAACGTGCTCCAGCGCGTTGCGAGGTCCGCTGGTAGCCACCGTAACCCCAACTCCAACGCCGTGCGAGATCAAGGCAAGCACATGCGAAGTGCGCGCCATGAACTCCTCCACGTCGGTAACGCCGGTCAAAGTGTCCTGGATGATGCTCTGGTTCTCGTGCGAGAGATGAGCCTCGCCACTAAGTTGCTCGACGTAATAACGATAAGCCTCAGCCGTAGGAACGCGCCCCGCCGAAGTGTGCGGCTGCTCAAGAAATCCAGCATCGGCCAGGTCAGCCATCACGTTGCGAATCGTAGCCGCACTCAAACCTTCGCGGCTGGAGCGAGCAAGCGTCCGCGACCCCACCGGCTCTCCGCTGGCAATGAATGTCTCGACAATAGCAGTCAGGATTTCCCGTTCCCGTCCGCCCGCTGGCCCTGCTGGCATACCCACCCAAGTCTCGGAGCTGAACCGCCCCTCTAAATTCTTTAGATGCAGTGGCTTAGATAAAGGCTCCACTGCGCCTAATGGAATTCTAGGGAGCGTTGGCAAGGGTGTCAAGGAAGGCGTCGCAGGAATCGGAGCAGGCCCGCTCAGCGCGTGGACCGCTCTTTATGTTCTGCACAGCGGAGCGCGGGCCACGCCGCTCGATGCCTGCGATCAGGGAAGTTCGCCTAGCCGTAAACACGCAGCTAAGGACGCACTGTACGGCCTGCCAAGATTCAAAAAACGGAAGACCGTCGAACGGTAGCTCGGATAATGACTTAGCTCCCGTGAGTTACTCACCAGTGCATTCATCACGAATTTCTTGTACCACGGTCACTTACTTCGACACGCGCTTTCTGCGAAATTGACTTCATCGCCACGCGTCATCCGGCGTCCAGACGCAAGACACAATCCGCCGGAAAGTAAACGGTGACACTCGCCCTCGGCGGTTCGCTCGAACCGCTGTTTCCGCAGTGCCAAACCGGCAACGGAACCGAACCGTACCTCGGCAGTGACTCTTGCCTCGGCGGCTCGCAGGATTCGTGTCTACGAATCGCCCAGCGCGAGAATTTGACGCGCCAGGAAACCGAAATGAGCGTGGAGCGAATGAAACTACTATTCACAACCTGCATGGTTCTGGGCTGTCTGAGTTTCAGCTTCGCTCAGGGGCTTCAAGGCCATGTAAAACTAAGCGGCAATGCAACTGTCACCATCACGGGGCATTCTGTCACTCTAACCTGGACTGCCAGTCAGAACGCGACGAGTTATAACATCTACCGCGGAACTACGTCTGGAGGGCCATTTGCAAAATTGGCCTCCGGGATCGTCAGCACAACTTATAGCGATGTAACAGTAACTCATAATCAAACGCTCTACTACGTCACCACCGCAGTTAACGGCGACAACGAAAGCGCCTACAGTAACCAAACCGTCGCGGTGATTCCCTAGAGCTCGGGAGACGAAATGAAAAACTTATTATTGATCGGCGGGCTGATCCTGCTGTCTGGAATCTCGTGGGCACAGTGCGCCACTGGCACTCCAGGAACAAATTGCAGTGGACCGCTAACGGTGCAGCCGGAGTCCGGAAACACGACGCAATCTGCTATTACTTTAGTTGATCTCGGACTGGCTGTGCCGGCGCCCGTTGTCGGGCAATACACGCTATCGATCTCCAGCGGCGTGATTGTGGAATCGGACAACGGAAACAGCTTTCACTCCCTCGTGGGGGCATCCGGACCGCAAGGGCCGCAAGGAGCAACCGGCGCGGCGGGAGCTGCGGGCCCGGCTGGGACGGCGGGCGCGCCAGGGCCCAAAGGCGCGGCGGGAGCTGCGGGTCCTACTGGGGCGGCGGGCGCGCCAGGGCTCACCGGCGCGGCGGGAGCTGCGGGTCCTACTGGAGCGACGGGCGCGCCAGGGCCGCCGGGAGCTACAGCCGCTCCCTCTGACTACAGCTTCTATTATGGGAACGGGTTCAACGCGGCTGTGGGTACGAGCGAAGTCGGGAACTCACTCGATCGCAATCAGATCGATATGTTGAACGCGACCTCAGTCCGCTTCGTGCTCACGATAACGACCAGCGTTCTGCCGAGCGGAAGCTATGCTCAGGCAGAGTACACTCCCAACGGAACAAACTGGTATGCACTATCGGGAGACGTACCTGTGACTACGCCCAGCGGAATCTACTCGAGTGGCTGGCAGGGTCTGCCGACCGGAGCGGACGGCGATTACGTGGTTCGCATCGTCGTGTTCAACGCCGGCACCAGCGCCGCCCAGGTTGGGCTCCGCCAGTTGCATTTGCAGTTCAAGTAGCGCGCGATCCAGCGAAGCCGATCGGTCAACATGCGTGTCGTCGGCCTACTGCGCCCTACTGAATCTGGATCACGCTTTCCGAACTCCCGGCTTTGATCTCCTCCACCCGCGCCGCCACTTTGCGGGCAAACGCGAACAGCGACTTCGCATGGGGCGAGTCCTCTCCCTGGAGCACGGAGGGGGAGCCGCCGTCGCCCGATTTGCGAATCTCGGGATCGAGCTCGACGCTTCCGAGGAAGGCGATGTCGAACTGTTTCGCCGTCTTCTCCGCGCCCCCGCGCGAGAAGATGTCGATTTCGTGCTGGCAGTGCGGGCACACGAAGTAACTCATGTTTTCGACCATGCCCACGATGTCCACCTTCATCTGGCGGAACATCTCAATGGCCTTGCGCGCATCCTGCAGCGCAACGTCCGAAGGTGTAGAGACCACGATGGCGCCCGTCAACGGAACAGTCTGAATCAGCGAAAGCGCAACGTCGCCGGTTCCCGGAGGAAGGTCGATGACAAGATAATCAAGCAATCCCCACTGCACCGATCCCAGGAACTGCTTCATGATCGAATGCAGCATCGGGCCGCGCCAAATAAGCGGCTTGTCTCCAGGGTT
>JBEKWX010000166.1:0-7808 GCA_049512675.1 Terriglobales bacterium
CCCCGAAGGCGAATACTATTTGCAGTACGCGGGCAAATTGGAAGCGGTTGGCAACGGTCCGTATGTGGCGCTTGACCGCCTGCTCATTTGCAAGTGATGCTGGGATTGTCCTTCGCCAATTCCAGACAAGCCGCGTGTTGTTTCGCCCGTCGTGCGGCGTCTCCCGAACTTTCATCTGGCGAAATAGGCTGCGCCGTAGATTGCTTCGCAGGCTCCGCTTGTTGTTGATATGCGACCGGAGTTGGAGCAGGAGTTGCAGTTGGAGCTTGCGTACTCGCAGTGGGAGCCTTGTCTAGCATTGCCTGAAATGCCGCAATCTCCTCTGGTCGGCTCCAGATAAACTCCTGAGTTTGCGTTTGGCAGTAATCGTCCGGATATTCCCAGACAGGCTGAACCGTTACCTTTGTCGTGCCATTGAGTTCCGCTAATGCATATGACCACACCTTTTTTGTGGTCATGCCCTTACACACACTTGAGGCCATGAAAATCGCATCTATGGAGGGCATCTGCGCTGGCTTCGAGAAGCGGAACTGGAACTGGTTGTCGGAATCGAGCGTGTAGCCTTCGCTTAGATTCTGTTGGACGATGAGCGCCTTAAGCGTTTGAGCAGACGATTTGCTGGTGAATACATAAGGCCCCGGGTGAGGCTTTGCTTTCTTATCCCGCGCCGCAGCCAAGGTGGATATCGCCAGAACTAGAACCAGTACTCGCTTCATACTTTTACCCCTTGTGAACTTTACCGAGATAACCCTGCGAACCGCTAATTACCGGAGTCATCTCAGAATTCCTCTGACAAGACCGTGCTCGGTTCCAGCGAGATGTGCTTCCCGTCTTCACCTTCCTCTCTGTGCGTGGACGCGATCCGACAGTAACCGTCTGGCTTTGCGCCGTCCTTCTTGATGATTCCCGTGCATCGAGATTTAACCCAATTTTGTTGAAATCCATACCCTCGTCGTGTGGCATAATAGGTCGCCGCTTCAAAGATCAGTTCCCGCCGTGGGACGCAAGATCCCGTGGTGTGAATGGACTGAATCCCCCTTCGAGGTGGGTCGTGAATTTGAAGTGCTACCTGTTGTCCCTCCTGAGAATCCACCATCCAGACTGTGAACTTTGCAATGCTCGTGAAAAGTACGGAGAGGAGATGCGAAGGCGGTTGGAAGAATTGAATTGGCGGACGCAGCCTGGTTCGCTCAACAATGGGGTCTTTGATTCCGAGCCCGGCGAGGTTATAGGTACGCCTGTTTCGCTGAAGGCGCAGCAGAAGAAGAAGATTGCTTAAAGCCAACGGAGACTCCCCAAGCCAGCCACCAGAGCAATGCCGCCGCGGCCGAGTTCCAGAGGATCCTCGACCATCGCGGCCTGATGAATGTCTGCCTGCTGGCGTCACTGGCGCACCGCGGTCTCGCGAAGGCCCGTGCCCTGAGCGGCGATTCTACCGGCGGCGTACGCACCGCCTATCAGGATTTCTTCGGTCTGTGGAAAGACGCCGACCCCGACATCCCCATCCTGAAGCGAGCCAAAGCGGAGCACGCGAAGCTGCAGTGGTAGCTTCGATGATGGCTGTGGAGTGACTTCCCTCGATCCGCAGCGAAGCGGAAATTCTCAACTGACGTTATCAGGCGATAGCACTCATTGAGAATTGGCCGGTCCGGGTCAATGAGTGTAAACGCGATTTTGCAACAGCTACCGCCCAAGGCTGTGCTCAGACTGCAAGTGTTTCTCCGTTCTGGCATTGCGGTGAAAATTCTCAACATTCCTCAGATTGTGCCGCGCGGCCCACGCAAGGAAAGGTCGGGGCCAGCCTCGCACAAGTTCCATGCACGTCGGTCACTATGACCGCCGGTGCGCAATTCGCTAAGATCACAAAATGGCCTTGGAGTGCTTGATCGTGACTTGCGACCCCACTCTATTGGGTCATTTCCGGGCAAGTTTGAGTGCGCACGGAGCCTCGCTTCATTTCCGCCAGGATTCTGCCAGCGCAACAGAACTCGCCTCCCGCCGGCATTTGGATGGACTTATGATCGACTGTGACGATGTGCCCGGAGGCACAAAAGCACTCTCCCAGTTACGGAGCACTCCCGGGAGCGCCCAGACCCTTATTTTAGCTATCGTAAATGGTTCGACGAACCCCGACGCAGCTCTAGATTTAGGAGCAAACTTCGTACTCAGCAAACCGATTCAGCAGACTCGACTGCGCAGCATCCTGAATATCGCCGTTGCCAAGATGGAACGCGAACATCGCAGGTATTTCCGATACGACGTTGATTTGCCGGTGCGGTTTCAGAATCCTCTCGGGCAATTGTTCACCGCCAGCATGAAGAACGTGAGTGAGGGCGGGTTGGCCATCAAACTGGTTGATCCAGTACGACTCAAAGGGGTCGTTTTAGTGGAGTGCGAGCTGCCAAGCGTCGAGCCACAGACGTTTCATGCAAAAGCGGAAGTAGTTTGGAGCGACTCCTTCGTGGTGGGCTTGCGCTTCTTGTACATCGAAAAAGACTCTGGAGTTGCCCTTCAGGCATGGCTAAAGTCGTTAGAGGCTCGACTCCGTTTCCGTGAATCGGCTCAACGAACCTGCTGACGAGCTCGAACTGGGTTCCTTCAACCTGAAAACCATCGCTTCCAAAAGAAAGAGCAGCCCCGCAGATGGTTGCTGTCGTAAGCGACTGCACTAAACTGAGAGTTGTTGTTGAAATCGCGAGGTTACGCCAACCATCCTTTTGAGGTCGCGGCAACTCCCCGGCTTTCATTGACTTGCCGGTTTCACCGACGTAAGATTTGCCCCTGATGATCGGCCAAACCATCTCGCACTACCGCATCGTCGAGAAGCTCGGCGGCGGAGGTATGGGTGTCGTCTACAAGGCTGAGGACATTCGTCTCCACCGTTTTGTCGCTCTCAAATTCCTGCCGGAAGAAGTGGCCCGAGATGCACAAGCCCTCGCTCGTTTTCAACGCGAAGCACAAGCTGCCTCCGCGCTGAATCACCCCAATATTTGCATGATCTTTGACATCGGTGAGGAGGATGGGAAAGCGTTCATCGCCATGGAGTTTCTGGACGGGATGACACTGAAGTACCGCATCGCCGGAAAGCCCATCGACACCGATGTTTTGCTCGGTCTGGCGATTGACATCGCCGATGCGCTCGATGCCGCTCACGCTGCTGGCATCGTTCACCGGGACATCAAGCCCGCCAATATCTTTGTTACCAAGCGCGGACATGCCAAAATTCTGGACTTCGGGCTGGCGAAAGTCAGTTTGGCAGGCAGTTCTTCAAGCAACATTGCGTCTCTTAACACGCAGACGGGTTCGGTGGACGCGGAGCATCTGACCAGTCCGGGCACAATGCTGGGAACGGTGGCGTACATGTCGCCGGAGCAGGTGCGGGCGAAAGAACTGGATGCGCGTACTGACCTGTTCTCGTTTGGGGCAGTGCTGTACGAGATGGCGACCGGTGCGTTGCCGTTTCACGGAGAAAGCTCAGCGGTCATTTGCGAAGCCATCATGAACCGTGCCCCGGTGGCCGTGGTGCGACTGAATCACGACGTGCCGCCGAAGCTAGAAGACATCATCAACCGGGCTCTGGAGAAAGATCGCAACCTGCGCTACCAGAGCGCAGCCGACATGCGTTCCGAGTTGCAGCGGCTGAAGCGAGATACAGACAGCAACCTAGTCGCAGCCACAACTAGCACCAGCAATGCTTCGGCCGCAAAGGAAGAGTTTCCCCCGGGTAAGCGCAGCACGAGTGCTGTGTCGGGAGAGATCGCTGCGGGCTTGCCGACGTCGCGGAACGCGAATGCGATTCTTGCCAGCGGCAGGAATGTGTTTAGCAAAATTGCGATGCCTGCGGCCGTGGTCATTGCGCTGGGCGCGACACTGATGTGGGGATGGCAGCATTACCGCAGCGTGCATTGGGCTCGGACGGTAGCCCTGCCCGAAATATCGAACCTCGCCGATAAGGGAGACCTTGGCGATGCCTTCGGGCTCGCATCAAAGGTGGAGAAGTACCTTGGCGATGACCCTACGCTCACGAAACTCTGGACACAGATTTCGTATCCCATCTCGCTGGAAACGACACCACCTGGGGCTGACGTGTACCGGAGAAACTATGGGGATGAGAACGCTCCTTTGGAATTCGTAGGGCGTAGTCCGCTGAACGATGTCCGCGCGCCTCAGGGCAACTTCATCTGGAAACTGGAGAAGCCAGGATTTGGAACCGTGTTTCGCACGACGATAGGTCTGTTTGGACGCTGGGTGCCAACGTCTCCCGGCGGACCTCGACAGAAAGCAACCGTCGTTCTCGACGAAGATGGAAAAATTCCACCGGGGATGGTGAAGGTTTCACTGCCGCCAAAGTATCCACGAGGATTGGTGATCCCGGGTTACGGAAACGTTCCTGAGCTTGTCTTGAATGATTTCTGGATCGATCGGTATGAGGTAACGAATCGGCAATTCAAGATCTTCGTTGATCACGGTGGATATCAAGAACGCGCATATTGGAAAGAAGAGTTCTGGAAGGACGGTAAAAAGCTGACTTGGGACGAGGCGATAGCGATGTTCCGCGATGCCGCAGGGCAACCCGGACCGAAGGATTGGATTCAAGGGGAATACCCGAAGGGACAGGACGACTTTCCAGTGACCGGCGTAAGTTGGTACGAGGCCGCAGCCTATGCGGAGTACGCGGGCAAAAGCCTGCCCACAATTTTTCACTGGAATCGCGCGGCTGGCGTCATGTCTGCCGCCTCCATCGTACCTGCGAGCAACTTCGGCAGCTCCGGCGTTATGCGCGTCGGTAGCAAGCTCGGAATGAGCCCCTGGGGCAACTACGACATGGCTGGAAATGTGAAGGAATGGGCATGGAATGAGGCCGAACCTGGCAAACGATATGTTTTGGGCGGTGCATGGGACGAGCCCATTTACATGTTCATTGACCCTGATGCACAATCGCCATTTCTACGCACCTCCAATATAGGGTTTCGCTGCGTAAAGTACATCGATCCGGCATCGATTCCCCAGGGGGCGACTGATCCGGTTCGGTCACCAAGGCGCGATCTAAGTCAGGACAAGCCTGTCCCGCAGGAATTGTTCCTTGCCTATCGGAGTGCGTATTCCTACGACCAGACTCCGCTGAATGCCAGCGTAGACCACCTAGACAGTGGCGACGAAGCCTGGACGATGGAGAAAATCACTTACGCGGCAGCTTATGGAAATGAGAAGGCTGTCACTTATCTGTTTCTTCCAAAGAAGGCAAGGCCGCCATTCCAGACGGTGATCTTCTTCCCCGGCTCAAACGCGCTATTGTTGCGCACGTTCTCACCGTATTCAACCGCCGCCCTGGATGCCCTTCTGAAGAGCGGGCGCGCCGTGCTTTATCCCGTGTATAAGGGGACCTACGAACGAGGCGACGGCATGGAGGATGATACGGCGAATATGTCCAGCACTTGGCGGGACCATGTGATCATGTGGGCGAAAGATGCGTCACGTGCGATCGATTATGCCGAAACGCGTCCTGAATTGGATCATGAGAAACTCGCATACTACGGTTACAGCTGGGGCGCGGTAATGGGAGGTCTTATCCCCGCTCTGGACAGCCGAATTAGAGTGTGCGTGCTGGCCCTTGGCGGCCTTAATTATGAGCGATCGCTGCCTGAGGTTGATATCATAAACTTCTTACCCCACGTAAAGCAGCCGGCATTGATGCTGAACGGGCGCTATGACTTCTATTTCCCGGTGATTTCGAACCAAGAGCCGTTTTTCCAGTTGTTAGGCTCGCCGAAGGAAGGGAAAAAACATTTGATTTACGAAACCGGACATAACGTCCCGCGCAACGAACTGATCAAAGAAACACTGAATTGGCTCGATCAGTATTTGGGACCAGTGCATTAGATGTTTGTCGGTGGTTTCGTAGCTGGTCGGCCGGCGGCATTTTAATCCGCGCGTGGCGTCGCGCTGGCGAGCGCGAGAATCGCTCCGGCAAACAGCAGCGTGTCGAAAAAGTAGTTGATCCCCTCAATTTTGACGTCGGTGCTCGGGTCGGCCAGCGCCGCGATCAGGATCGGCCCATAGATGAGCAAGACCAGGAGCACAATCCAGGTACCGAGATAAGTTGCCGCCATCCGCGTCTTCTTGGCCAGCAGAATGCTTGCCCCGGCAATCAGAAGAATTGCGCCTGTCAGATAGTCAATGAGCAGGCGCCCCGGAATCCACGCGGGCGTCAGTTTTTCGAGCGGGACTCCGGGAACGTTTGCTGGGTGCAGAAAATGCTCAACCCCAAAAAATATAGCGGCGAGCGCGACCAACACGCGGCCCACGGTTATGAGCTTGCTTCCGCTTTGCCCGCGGCCTTGCTCGCGCATGGCGTTTCCCGCAAGAATCCAGCCTCCGCCCCCGAAAGAGCTTTCGCGGAAGATGAACGTCCATGCAAACCTGTCTCTGGGGCTGGCGAAAACTCCCGGGATAATCAACATCGCCACAAAAAGAAACATCATGATCCCGAACAGCAGGCCCGACCAGCGCACCTGAATTTTTGTGGCAATGCTCAAAGACGCGGCGAGCAGCGCAAAGCCGACGAAATACGCCCAAAACAATCGCCACGGCATAAACGAGGGCACCAGGGGCAGGACGAATCCCACGCCCGAAACATGCAGGGCCCCGAAGACCGCCAGGGGGACGGCGAAACACAAATTGCTCGAGGCTACGATCTTGTCCAGGCCGCGGGCCCGCGCGATTTCGGTCTTTGCGGCCCACAGCGCAACCAGGAAAAGTAGGATGCCGGCGCTGCACATCGAAACCACCGTGCGAGAGATCCCAAGAAATGTGGCGAGAATGGTTGTGTGCATGTGGATGCCAAGCGTAAGCTCGCGTGCCCTATCTGGGCACGTTTTCCCGGGTCAATACAGTTTCAAATTGTACAGCGGACAGCAGGTGAGCAGCGATTGAGATGGTCGTGGTTCGGGGACACCTGGTCGCCCATGCTGGAAGAGTACGACGTGAGTCGTTTTGGATCTGGGAGATCGAGTTGGTAATTGATGGCAGTAACGCTTTATCGGGAACAATCATGGCGGAGACTCACGCGTAGCGCTGGTCTAAAACTCGCATCGCGTGGCTGGACTCAAGCAGTGCGCCTTGAACCACGTGGGTGGGTCTACCCGCATACTCGCCTTTTAGAAATGGCGCCAACTCCACGGCTTTCATTTGACCAATATCTTCTTCCGCAGGAAGTCGCGCGCAACTTCCTTCACATCACGGTGCAGCCCGTCGACTGCATAATTCAACTGTTGCATTTCCTGATCCGAAATCCTTCCCTCCAAACCCGCGAGTGCCTGCACGACTTCTGGATGTTGCTGCAAGGCCCTCTCGCGAACCACGGGCACCGCCTCGTACGGGGGAAAATAGTGCCGGTCGTCTTCGAGAACAAAGAAATCCAGCGCGCCGATCAGCCCATCGGTGGCATTGCCCGCGGCAAGATCAATCTGATGATCGCGGAGCGCTCTTGCTAGCAACCCCAGATCCATCACGCGTGGCGGGGCTACAAAATGCAGGCGATAGGCCGCAGCCAAACCTTGATATCCGTCGGGACGTTCCATGAATTCATAGCCAAAACCGGCATGCCATTGCGGCGCATATGCAGCGGCCTGCGACAGTGTTCTGATGTTCAGGCGGCGTGCATCGTCGCCCCGAATCTCCATGGCAAAAGTATCGTTGAAGCCGAAGCTTGGTCCCAGCGTCAACCCAAAGCGCTTTTGGTATTCGTCCTTCACCCGCTGATAAACCTCAGCCCTGCCTCCTTCGGGTTTTTGTTTCAGAATTGCACT
>JBEKWX010000167.1:0-7791 GCA_049512675.1 Terriglobales bacterium
CTGCGGATTGCGCGGCGCCACGCCAAAGTCATTCACGTTGCCCACGGCCAGCGCCGGAGCCTGTCCGCTCAACATTCGTGGCAGGGACGTGCCCAGCGCCACGGCGCGGAACGCCGCGTCTTGCTGCGGATCGCCGGTGGCCACCAGCGCGCGATTCAGCCATCCATCCTCGGTGCTCTTTACTCCTGGCGTGCCGCTTTCCATAAAGTCCTGCGCGTCAAAGTGCGAGCGCGTCGGGTCGGGCGATCCGGCGGCATGCACGATCGCAAGCTGCCTTGCATCCCACAAGGGTTTCAGTGCGCCCATCGCAGGATGCAGCCCGAAGAATCCGTCGAGATCGATCACGTCGCGCTGGGGAATGGCAATCGTCGGACGCATCGTGTAATATTCCGCCTCGCCGTGCGGCACCACAATGTTCAAGCCGTCGGCCGCGCCGCGCTGGAAGATCACTACCAGTCGCCGGTTTGGCTGTGTTGCGTCGGCGGCCATCGCCGCGCGCGCCAGGAACCCCGGCACCGCCGCCATGCCCACCACGGTCATGGCCCCGCCCTTCAAGAAAACTCGCCGCGTGATTCCCATCGCCTCTCTCCTAGCGCCGTTGAAATTCCGGCGAGCCCAGAATCAATCCGGCCACCGCGCCCTGGTTTACCGACTTCGGCGGGTCGTCCAGCTTGCGCCCAGTCACCAGCGGATCGCTCAACTGTTTGGCAATCGTCTCGTGCGTCTGCGCCGACACCGCTCCGGCGAGCAGCGCCTGCTCCAGCGCGCGCTGCACCTCTTCGGCCTGGGTTTCGGCATGAGTGCCGTTACCGGCCAGCTTCGCGGCGTCCATCTTCACTCCCGCCAGCTTGCCCGTGCCCAGCCTCAGCGCGAAGTTCATCCGGTTCAGTAGCGCCCCGGAGTTCACCCAGCTCTCCGCGCGCATCGAGTATCCCGTCGGCGGCTGCGCCCCGTAGAGCGGCATTCCCATGCGGTTCAGCGCATCGTTCACGCTCTGCGTGCGCGTCAGCTCCGCGCCCGTTGCCCGTAGCGCCGACACCGTAAACTCCAGCGGCGTTTTCACCTTGGCGCGATACTCATTGACGTCCCAGAACTCCGGCGCGCCGAGCATGGTGCCGAGCACCGCCTTGATGTCTCCATCGCTTTCGAGAAACGTTTTTGCCATCGCATCCACCAGCGCCGGAGGCGGCGTGTCGCTCACAAAGCGCTGCGCCAGTTTAGTGGAGATGAAGCGCGCTGTGGCCGGCTCATGCGCCAGCATCTCCAGCGCGGCCTCACCCTCGCGTTGCCCGTCCTCGTGCCCGCCCTCATGGAAGACCCGCCCCAGCACTGTCTTGTCTCCCGGCTCGTGCCTCGGCTCGCGGAAGACGAAACCTCCGCCCTGCCTCGGCTCTTCCAGCGTCCACCCGGTCAGCACCCGCGCCAGCTCGGTCACATCCTTCTGCGTGTAGCCGCCGTTTACGCCCAGGGTGTGCAGCTCCATCACCTCGCGCGCATAGTTTTCGTTGAGGCCCTGCGAGGGCTTGCCGTTGTTCCTGGCGCGACCGGCGGCCTGCGAGTTGGGGCCCACGCTCTGCCAGTTGTCCAGGTACCACAGCATCGCCGGACTCTTTGCCGTGGCCAGCAGCAGGTCGCTGAACTTTCCCAGCGCCCGTGGACGAATCACGTCGCGCTCATACGCCGTCACCAGATAGCGCTCCGCGCCCTTGCCGAGAAACACGTTGAAGTGATTGAACCAGAAGTCGGTCATCACCTCCTGCAGTTGCCGCTCGCTATAGGTCGCGCGCAACAGCTTGCCCTGAATCAGCTCGCCATTCACCACCGCCACCGGATTTTCCAGCGAGAGCAGCAGCTCCTTCTGTTGCGGAGTCATATCGGAGGTCAGCTTGTCGCGGTCGTCCTGCGAGAGCGCGCGCCAGAAGCCGCGCCGCTCGTCTGCGTCCATCGCCGCCAGATTTTGCGTGCGCGACTCGGGAGCCATCTCCACCAGGTCCAGCGCCCGCGAGCGAGCGTGGTCCCGCGCCTCTTGCCGCTTCTCCTTCATCTCCTGCGAAAGGTCGTCCGCCGGACTCTCCAGCAAGTCCGCATTCTCCACGGCCTTCGCGTTCTTCTTTGCCTGCTTGTCGTTAAAACGCGCCACGCCCGCCGTGTAAACCGCCTTTAGCTGCGGATCTTTCGGCATCGGCATCTTTCCATCCGCAACCGCCCGCAGCACCTGCTCCGGAGGAAAGTTCTCCACCATCTCCAAGGTCGTCATGCGCAGCGTGCGATAGGGCGCGAGCCGCGCCTCCAGCGCAGCGTCGTCAATCTTTCCCGGCTCAAGCTGCTGCGCAATCCACTTGTCCACGCCCATGGCGAGCACCCGGTCCACATCTCCCGGCCGGGGCCCAAACGTCAGCCGGTTCAGCGCATGAATCGCCCGCTGGCGCTCGTCCATCCTCTGGATGGCCGGAGCCGGTGGCTTTTTGTTGTGTTTCCGGGCGAAGGCGGGCAGGGAAGTGGAGGGCAGCAAGAGCAGCAGCGCAAGGGCCGCGCCGATCAGCCTTGTCCGAGGCATTTCCACCTCCTGAGGCAAAGATATCCCATACCGCTTAGGAGTACTAACCCGCTGCTGAAGAAAAAGTTTCTGAATTGGATACGGGCAGGTGCGTGGCAGCTACGGAGGGATCCTGTTCTTGGATTTGGAGATCGAATCCTGGAGAACGGTATAAGCCATCAGAGTTACGGAGGTCAAATCTATGACGCGGCTTTATACAATTTCGTGAGACTATCGATAGCGCGACATCAGAAATTCGACCTCCCGCTCAATTCAGAATCGCGACGGGAGCGAGGTTGGCCTCACGCAGTTTCTGGTTGAGTTGCACCAAGTTCGTTTGCTTGAATCGGGTCCACTCCACAATACGGGCTTTCACCTGCTGGCTCGACTCCTTGTAAACCGCGATCGCCTGCGAAGGCACGGCACGATCTCCGCTTTCGGCGACTCGCAGAGCAGAAACCAGACCGGTATAGGCGTCCTGCAGTCCTGGGCCCTCTTGCTCCGAGTATTCCTTATTCATCACAATCTTGGCGATGGCGGATTGAGCATCCGAGAGCGCCGACTTGATCTGTGTGTTTTGAGCTGTCGAGGTTTCTTGCTCCAGCTTCTTTTGAAGGTCGGCAAGCTGTTTTTGAACCGACCCGATTTCGGCCAGGGCGCGGCGCGGTTCAGTGGTTTCGGCAAATATCTTTTGGCTCAGTTGCAACTGCTGTGCGAGTACGTCGGGAGTCGCGGGCGAACGCGGATCCATGACGACGGTCAACGACTGGTTTTGAATGGTTCCATCTACTGTCAGGCGGACCTGGTAGATGCCCGGTACCGCTTTCGGCCCGCTCGGACTATGGTACTCGGTGTCCTCGTCCGGGGTCGGGCCTCCCGAACTTCCCCAGGTAAGGTTCCACACGAAGCGGTGCATGCCGGGAGTCTTCTCGAGCACTTCAGGCTTGGTGAACCACCGTTCGGCGACGGGAAGAGGCAGGTACTTCGCCGGGACCTGCTCTTCAGAAGAATGAGCTTCCGAAGAAAACCGCCGGACGAGATTCTGTTGCGCGTCGAACACTTCCAGCAGCACGGCGTGGGCCGGAGACGGGAGGAAGTAATCGATCATCGCGCCATTCGGAGGATTCTCGGCCGCGGGTTCTTCGGGCGGAAGCGGCGTGCCGGAAAACGAATCGTTATCTACGCGAACCGCGGTAGCCGGACGGTAAAGCCACGGAGCTTTCGCTCGGCTCGCATCAAGCGTCTGCACCTGGCGAAGGGGAGTGACGTTATCGAGAATCCAGAGGGAACGCCCGTACGTGGCAATGACCAGGTCATCGCCGTGGATTGTGAGATCGCGAACTCCAGTGACCGGCAGATTCAATTGCAAAGACTGCCAGTGATCGCCATCGTCAAACGATGCGTAGACGCCGAATTCGGTTCCGGCGAAGAGGAGGCCCTTGGTCTGGGGGTCTTCGCGCAAGGCGCGCAAGAATGAGGGCGCAGTAATGCCGTTCGTGATCGGTTGCCAGGTCGCGCCGTAGTCACGCGTTCGATAAAGGTAGGGCGTCTGATCGTCGAGGCGGCTGCGATTGACGGATGCATAGGCGACCGCGGGATCGAAATGCGACGCCTCGATCATGGATATTTGGCTCCAGACAGCCAATCCGGGCGGGGTTACCTCTTTCCAGTTCTTGCCACCGTCGCGAGTCACGTGAATCAATCCCGTGTCGCTTCCCGCCCAGATCAGATCGTGGTTCAGCGGTGATGGCGCAATTGTGAATACGACGCCATAACCAGCACGTTTGGCTTTTTCGAGAGTTGGCGGAACGCGAGGCGCCTGAGGTTCAGTTGACGGACTCGGCAGCTTCTCATTGGTGGACCCAGTGAGATCGGGGCTGATGGTCGTCCAGTGCAGGCCGCCATCGACGGTTGTCATCACATACTGTGTTCCGAAATAAAGCATCGCCGGGTCAAGCGGGGAACGAACCAGCGCGGGTGTCCAAGGATCACGATACTTGCGCTCATTGACCTCGGCGTCAAATGCGACCGCCGGCCATGGAGTAATGTCCTGGCTGAAGCCAGTGCGTTTGTTGAAGCGAACAACAGAACCATAGGTTCCACTCAAGTAAATGATGTTGGGATCATCTGCATCGACCACCAGATATCCGCTTTCGCTGCCGCCGGGAAGAAACCAGTCACGCGGCGTAATTTGAGTGTGGTCAGTGCGGCTTAGAACCGCTGCGCTGCCGCTATCCTGCTGTGCGCCGTAGACGACGTAGGGGAACTGGTTGTCTGTAGTCACATGGTAGAGCTGCGCTGTGGGCTGGTTGTACCAACTGCTCCAGGTCAGGCCACGGTTGAGGCTGACGGTGGTTCCCTGGTCCGTTCCGAGAACCATGCTGGCGGAGTTTTTCGGATCGATCCAAAGCTGGTGATAATCGTCGCCGCGCGGAGCACCGCGCACGACCGAGACAGTCTTTCCGCCGTCTTCGGAGCGATAAAGCGCGACATTCGGCAGGTAGATCACGTCGGGATTGTTTGGGTCGATGGTGATGCGATTGAAATACCACGCCCGGCTGGTAAGAGGAGGAGCGGAGTTAGCGAGGACCCAAGTGTTGCCTCCATCGTCGGAGCGATAGAGACCGGATTTCGTACCTGGGGTGTGGGTCTGAATCTCAGACTGGAGAACGATGAGCGCATATACGCGCTTGCCGTCCGGCGCAGCGTCAACTCCCACGCGCCCCCAATCACCTTCGGGCAGCCCGCTTCCGGCGAGACGAGCCCATGTCTTGCCGCCATCCTGAGAACGGTAAAGGCCGCTGCCTGGTCCATCGATCGGAGCATAGGCGCTCCACGGCGGACGCCGCACCTGCCATGCGCCGGCAAATAAAAGCCGCGGACTGGCGGAACACATTGCCAGATCTGAAATGCCAATCTCAGGTCCCAGATCGAGAACTCGCGTCCAATGCCCGCCTCCATCGACGGATTTGTAGACGCCGCGCTGTTGGTTCGGACCGAAAGCGTGTCCTAGAGCACCTACGTAAACCACATTCGCGTTTTGCGGATCAACTACGATGCGGCTGATCTGGCGCGTGTCCTCCAGGCCGATGTGACGCCACGTTGCGCCACTGTCAGTGGATTTGTAAACGCCGTTGCCGGAAGAGAGATCCTCGCGAATGTCGGACTCGCCGGTTCCGGCGTAAATAGTCTTAGGATCGGAGGGAGCCACGGCCAGTGCACCAATCGAGGCCACTGGCTGGCCGTCAAAAATCGGTTTCCAGACAACTCCGGCATCCGTCGTTTTCCAAATCCCGCCATTGACCGAGCCAAAATAAAAAGTTGTCGAGTCGCCCGGCACGCCGGCGACCGCGACCGCGCGTCCGCCGCGGAAGGGTCCAATCAAGCGCCATTTGAGCCCACCCACCATGTCCGGTGGAATCGACTGGGCAAATGCGGCGATGGCTAGCAACAGCAAAGTTAGCAACAGAAAGGCACACGTAACGATACGACGCGCTAGACGCGATCTGTATTTCTGCAAGTGCTGGACCCCGTTCTTGAAACTGAAGTGAGTTGACCTTTGGCGGAAGCGTGTGTGAGTCGAACACACCGGCAACATCGAAGATGCCGCCCGCCGGTTTTGAAGACCGGGACGATCACCGGACCGCATGCGCTTCCGTAGTTCGTGAAGATGTTCGTTTGGAACGTAACACGAACTACTTGGGCTGCGCCACCACTCGCAGATAGGGCTTCAGAGTCTTCCAGCCGGCTGGATATTTTTGCTTGGCCTGATCTTCTGAAACCGATGTGGGAATGATCACGTCCTGCCCCGGCTTCCAGTTCACCGGCGTGGCAACATTGTGTTTCGCGGAGAGTTGTATCGAATCCAACGCACGCAGCACCTCGTCGAAATTGCGTCCGCTGCTCATGGGATAGATCAGCATCAGCTTGATCTTCTTGTCCGGACCAATCACGAACACCGTGCGCACGGTGGCATTGTCGGCCGCCGTACGGCCCTCGCTGGTGGTTCCAGCCTCGGCGGGTAGCATCTCATAAAGCTTCGCCACTTTGAGTTCTGGGTCGCCGATCATGGGATAGGTCACCTTGTGGCCTTGCGTTTCTTCAATATCGGCGGCCCATTTGCCGTGACTCGTCACCGGATCCACGCTCAGCCCGATAATTTTTGTGTTGCGCCGGGCAAACTCCGGTTCGAGACCCGCCATGTAGCCTAGTTCGGTCGTGCACACCGGAGTGAAATCCTTGGGGTGCGAAAACAGGATCGCCCAGCCATTCCCGATCCATTCGTGAAAGTTGATCGTGCCTTGCGTGGTTTCGGCGGTAAAGTTGGGAGCTTCCGAATTGATGCGTAGAGACATATTCGTTCCTCGCGTAGATTGTTGAAATCGCTGGATGGACCGCGCGTTTAAACCCCACTATATTGATAGGGAATAGAATATCCAGTGGCCGCCAGTTCGTCAACCGGGGCCACGCCGGTTCAGGCTGAAATCATGGTATTGCATCGGCGATTATGCCTTGGCCGGCGAAATAAGGCCCGGTAAAATTGTAGGCATGACTGCTTCGGCACGGAGTCTTTCCATGGTCCAGTTGGCAATGGTGCAGGTCGATGTGTTCACCGACCGCGCTCTCACCGGCAACTCGCTGGCGGTTTTTCTCGATGGACGCGGTCTTAGCACCGAGCAGATGCAGGCGCTCGCGCGCGAGATGAATCTTTCCGAGACCACTTTCATTCTTCCTGGGGATGCCGCCGCAGAAAAGACCCGCGGAGTGCGCGTGTGCATCTTCACCGTGCAGGAAGAACTGCCCTTCGCCGGACATCCTACGCTGGGCACGGCTTTCGTTTTGCGGGGCCAGACCGGCGCAGCAGAAGTCCGGCTCGATCTGAACGTCGGCACCGTGCCCGTGCGCTTCACCGAGCAACCACCGCAGCCCGTTTTCGGAGAGATGACGCAGAAGAATCCCGAGTTCGGTGCGATCCACGACGTGAACGACGTCGCGCGCGTCACGGGCCTCAACGCGGCCGACTTCGACGGCTCCGCGCCCATCCAAACCGTCTCTACCGGTGTGCCTTTCACCATCGCCGCTCTGCGTTCACTGAAGACGCTGCAGAAAATCCGCCTCGATCTCGTCCGCGCCGCCGAATATCTCGCGCGCAGCGGCGGACAATTCTTTTATTTTGTTTGCCGCGAAACCGTCGATCCCAAAGCCCGCCTCCACGCCCGCATGATTTTCTACAACGGAGAAGATCCGGCCACCGG
>JBEKWX010000168.1:0-7784 GCA_049512675.1 Terriglobales bacterium
CTGTTGAAATCCGTCGAGTCGTCGATCGCTTTGCTGTATGTGTAATTGGCGATCAAGGTGTAGCGATCGCTGAAGCGCTTTTTCACCTCCAGAATGCCGCCATTGTAAATCGCGTTCGCGATGGAGGAATATTGATTGTTCTGAAGAATCGTGTGAGTTGGATCCGCGAAGCAAAGAGCGGGAGTGGCAACGCACGCCGGCGCTCCCCAATCCTGGAAAGGAAGGCCGTTAGTGGGAAGGCCGTCCGCGCCGGTGCCGGTAACATATGGTGCTCCCGGCAGCAAGTTCTTGTCCACCGCCCAAGGCAGGTGGGTGGTGTGGACGTAAATGTAGTCGGCGGAGATAGACATGCTGTTTCCGATCTGCCGCTCGATGCCGAACGAGGCCTGCTGTGACTGCGGCGGCCGGTAATTCGGTTGTCCGAAGAAGAGCACAGTTCCCGGCGGGAGGGGGCCGGTGTTAGAGACCTGGAGACTGATTGGAGGAGCTTCTATATCCGCAGCCGCGATACAGGCGTTCTGCCCTGCGGGAGGCGTGCCGCACAGAATCTTACCTTGCCCAAATAGGATCTGGTAGATCGCGGCGGAGTTCTGATAGGAATTGGGGCTGCCATAGACGCCCAAGATTGATACCAAAGTATTGGCAATCTGCCGGGTACCGTTCACATCGCCCAGGGTTTTCACGACATTGGGAATCTGCGCATAGATCGGCGAGTAGAAGATCCCATAGGCGGCACGGATTACCGTCTTCTGGTCGTTGCGCGGGTTCCAGACAAACGAAAAGCGGGGAGCAATATCCTTCTTATAGGTGCTGAGAGGCCCGGCCTGCGTATCCACTTCGTAGCGCAAACCATAGGTCAGCGTGAGGTTTCGCCGGATTTGCCAAGCGTCCTGCCAGTAACCGGCAGTGAACGGCCTGCTCATCGTATACGATGGATTGCCGAAGCCCTGCTCATAGAACGCCGGCAAACCGAAGCCCCACGACTGAAGAGTACTGATGGGAGATGAAGGGGTGGTCGGGAGATTGCAATCGATAGGCGCCTGCAGGCAGGGACTGAGCAGATCACCGGGCAACTGCAGAAACTCAAAACGCCCGTCGAGGAAGGTGTCGGACATGGTGTTGTTGCCGCGAATCAACTCGTAGAAGCCCATGTTCATGCTGTGATGGCCGCGGATGAGTGTGAGATTGTCGGCGAACTCATAACGGCGCGCGGTAGTGTGGCTGGGTAAAAAGATGTTGCGCCCAAAGAAACCATATCCCTGAACGTCCAGACCTGGCCCCCCTGGATCATTCGTGTCTACGTTAAATTGGTACAAGTTCCACTGCAGTCGGGCCTCGTTGATAGAACTCGGACTGAATTGATGAAACCACGAGCCTTGCGCAGTACTGTCCCAGTTAAGTATGGAAGTTCCGCGTGAGATGCCGATCAGAGCTTGCACGTCCGGGTCGGTCTCTTGCAGGTGCGCAGCGCTATAGCGGAAGAGGACCGAGTCGCTCAAGCTGAATCGGTGATCGAGACGGGCGGATCCCTCGTATTGCCGTGTGGGGAACGGAAACACCCCGCCGTTTGTCTCCATTTGATTTATTACGAAAGCGTTAAGCGGGCCGCCGGCTGGGTTCACGGTCAAAGTCCCGCCCAGTACGGCCGCACAAGTGGCCGCAGGCAGGAGAGTGAAGGGATTGGGCGCGGGAAGTCCTAACTGTTTTGCCACCGCGGCGCCCACAGGGCCGCTCAGGCACGGAACCGGAATGGTGTTGCCTTGGGCCGCCAGGCCTCCCGCAATAGACTGCTGTCCCGCGGTGGGGGCGAAGATACTACTGTGGGTCAGCAAAGGCACCGAGTCCTGTGCATCGGAGCGCAGACCTTCGAAAGAGGCAAACAGAAAGGTTCTGTCCTTAACGATCGGAAATCCGATCGTCCCGCCGAATTGCTGGCGGCTGAGAGAGTTCTTAATCGGCTGACCTTCAGCGGTCAGCGAGAACGGTTGTCCTGGCACCAGAGCCGGACTGAAAGCGAACGGGTTTCGGGCATCCATCGCATCATCGCGAAAGAAACCATAAACGCCGCCGTGCACGTTGTTTGTGCCCGACTTGGACACAATGTTGATGGAGGCTCCGCTGGCCCCACCCAATTCAGCCGAATAGTTGCTGCGGTTGATCTGGAACTCCTGCACCGCGTCCTGGCTTAGGTTCAGGCGGACGCCACCCGCGTCATCGTTGGTCTCGCCGCCGTCCACGGTTACGCTGTTCCCGCGTCCGTTGCTTCCATAGAAGGATAGTCCGCTTTGCGGAGTTTGTTTCGGCCGAAAGTCGGCATTACTGGCGCTGGTGTTTGAGTCGCTGACGCCCGGCTCCAACAAGGTGAACGTGAGGTAGTCGCGCCGGCCAATGGGCAGGTCGGTTATATATCTCTCGGAAACACTGTCTGCTTGGCTGCTCTGTTCGGTGTCGACGACGGGCGCTTCCGAGGACACTGCGATCTCCGTGGCTACTTGCGATACCTTCAACTGGAAATCCGAGATGACTGTCTGCCCGATACTCACCACCACCCCCTTGCGAACGGCGTGGGCAAAGCCCGGTACTTGCACACTAACGTCATAGGTTGCCGGGGCCAAGTTTGGCACTTGGAACTGGCCCGTGGCATCGGTAACTGCCGTGCGCTGCAGGCCGGTTTGTGAGTCTGCGACTGTTATGGTCGCTTTCGGCAGAAGAGCGCCCGATTGATCGGTCACGGTTCCCCGGATATCGCCGGAGGCGCCCACACCCTGCGCGTAAGCCACGCTGCTCGCCAATACCAAGCACAGAACCACACAAGCCAGTGACTTCATAGGATTCTCCTTCGGGATACGTTAGAACATATCTCGCCGCCTCAGGCTCTGTCTGAATCACACACAAGCCCTGTCGCCCACCAGCATCCAGCCGCTTTCTTCCAACCGGCCTTCTGGCCGGTATTGTCGAGCGAGCTTCCCTCGTTTCTTGGATCTGCTCAATGAGAACGAATAATTCCCGCACGCTCTTGCCGTTTCAGAGCGCTGCATCTCTGCAATCGGCGCGAGCGTATCCGCGTTCGCGAAATTCATCAAATGAATTGTTTTGATGATTATGTATGCCTGCCGAGAATGTCGATTCTGAGGTTCACTTTCGTCCGTGGGACGGACTCATGACCTCGCTGCTGTCAGGCTCGGCTCTTGCCAGCATGCGGACATCAGAGGTTCTCCGTTGGTCAGCCTAACCCACTTTCAGCATAAGCTTCCCCGAGTTCTCGCTCTTGAAAAGCTTGAGCAGAGTCTCGGGAAAGGTTTCGAGTCCTTCCACAATATCCTCGCGCGACTTGAGCTTGCCCGCCGCCATCCAGGCCGCCATTTCCGCTCCCGCTTGCGCGTAGCGGCTGACATAGTCCAGCACCAGGGTGCCTTTCATCGTGGCGCGATTCGTCAGCAGAGACAGGTAGTTGCTGGGCCCTGCGATCGGGCCGGTATTGTTGTATTGCGAGATCGCACCGCAGATCACAATCCGGGCGCCCAGCCTGAGTTGCGCCAGCGCCGCGTCCAGAATCGCGCCGCCCACATTGTCAAAATAGAGGTCGATACCCTCCGGGCAATGCTTCCGAAGGGACTGCCTCACGTCTTCGGACTTGTAGTCGATGGCCGCATCGAAGCCCAACTCCTGCACGATGTAGCGGCACTTCTCCGCTCCTCCCGCGATGCCCACCACAGGGCAGTTCTTGATCTTGGCGATCTGTCCCACCACCGCGCCCACGGCTCCCGCTGCCGCCGAGACCACCACCATCTCCCCCGGCTTCGGCTGCCCCGTGTCCAGAAGCCCGAAATATGCGGTCATGCCCGGCATGCCGAATACGCTGAGATACTTTGGCAGCGGAGCGATCCTCGCGTCGATCTTCGTCACGCCCTGGCCGTCGCTCAGCGCATACTCCTGCACTCCGAAGGATCCGGAGACGTGATCACCCACCGCGAAGCGCGGGTTACGCGACGCCCTCACGATCCCCACCCCCAGCGCCCGCATCACCTCTCCGATGCCCACCGGCGGCACATACGAACGCACGTCATTCATCCACATGCGCATCGCCGGGTCCAGCGAGATGTACAACACCTGAACCAGCAGTTCGCCTTCTTTCGGCTCTCCGATTGGTTGTTCCGCGTAGGTCCAGTCGCTGCGCTTCGGCATCCCTACCGGGCGCGACGCCAGCAAGAACTTGTGATTGGTGAGTGCCAAGCTGCCTCCTTTGTGGCTGATCCCAGCCTCAGACGGTGTACCGCTCGTTCGCCAGCAGCCGCCCTGCAATCTGGCGCCGCAGTGCGATTGCATTGACCGGATCGTGATTGGCGTACCCGCGCACCCGGGAAAGATTCCGCCGCAGTTCGTCACCTTGGGCGCAGGCGCTCAGCACGGTCCGCGACGAGAGTTCGACCCGCGCGATGGCATCGCGCAAATACACGGCGCAGACATCCGCGGCATTGACTCCGCCACCGGCCGCCGTCAGTTTCCGGCTGCGCAGCAGGCTCGATTCCATCGCAAACACTTCCATGATGATGTCGGACAGGTTCATGATGATTTCCTGCTGTTGCTCGAGCTGCGCGCCGTACTTCTGGTGCGCAATTCCGAGCGTCAGCAGGGCGATCTTCTTCGCGTTCCGGACCAGGCTCAGCTCCGCGTCACAGGCTGCCTTCGTGGGTTGCGCCTCGGCTTCCTGCAAGACCGCGCGAGCGGCTTCGAACAGAGGCAGAAGTCCCCGCGATGCGCGCTTCAAAGGCTGGCCCGTGATCACCAGCCGATTGATTTCGCTGGTCCCCTCAAAGAGACGGTTAATGCGCGAATCGCGATAATAGCGCTCCACCTCGTAGTCCTTGTGGTATCCGTAGCCGCCGTGGATCTGCACGCCTTCATCGACCACGTAGTCCAGCATCTCGGCGGCGTAAACCTTCACCATCGAGCACTCCGCCGCAAACTCTTCAATCGCCTTCCGCTCCCGAGTGGAACCGTCCCCGGACTCCGTCGACGTGGCGCTCATTAGATTCTCAATCAGTCCCACCACCCGCCAGGCCATGGACTCCGCCACGAAAATGCGGATCGCCATTTCCGCCAGCTTGTGTTGAATCGCGCCGAACTCCGAAATCGTCGAGCCGAAGGCCTTGCGCTGCTTGGCATACTTCAGGCAAATCGCCAGCACGTGTTTCGCGGCTCCGACCGTCGCCGGACCCAGCTTCAGGCGTCCAATATTAAGGATGTTGAATGCGATCACGTGCCCGCGTCCAACCTCGCCCAACACGTTTTCAACCGGCACCGGGACATTGTCGAGATACACGGCGGTGGTGGAGCTGCCGGTGATGCCCATCTTGTGTTCTTCCGCCCCGTTGCTCACACCGGGAAAGTTCCGCTCGACCAGAAATGCGGTGAACTTTTCTCCGCCGACTTTGGCGAACACCGTGAACAGGTCAGCCGCGCCGCCGTTGGTGATCCACATCTTTTGGCCATTCAGGATGTAGTGTTTCCCATCCGGCGCAAGGTCAGCCCGCGTCCGCGCCGCCAGCGCATCCGACCCCGCAAGAGGCTCGGTGAGAGCATACGCGGCCAGCATTTCGACTGTGGCCAGCTTCGGCAGATACTTCCGCTTCTGCTGCTCGGTTCCAAAGTAGACGATGGGCAGCGTGCCGATGCCGGTGTGCGCCGAGTGCCAGCCCCCGTAAGAGCCGTCGCGTCCCATGTGCTCGGCCGCCACCATCAGCGACGGCAGATCCATCGCCATGCCCCCATACTCCTCCGGGATCGCCATCCCGGTCAGACCCAGTTCCGCCGCTTTCCGCAGCACGCCCAGCGCGACGCCAGGCTTCTTTTCGCGGATCGCAGGCAGATTCGGCTCCACTTCGTTGGCCCAGAACTCGTCCACCATGCGGCCGATGGCGAGATGTTCCTCGCTCAGATCCTCGGGCGTAAAAATGTCTTGCGGCGCCGACTCCTCGATAAGAAACGCCGTCCCCTTTATCGTCTTGCGCGGAATGTCTGTTAATGTCGTCATAAAATACTCCTATGCCACCTTTTGAGATTGAAAATCTAAATTCTTTGAAGCAGTGCGAGGGACGCGAATTCCCCGCGACCGACTGGTTCGTCGTTACCCAGGATCGCATCCAGAAATTTGCCGACGCCACCGAGGACCGCCAGTGGATTCACCTTGACGCGGAACGCGCCCAGCGCGAATCGCCCTATGGCGGTACCGTTGCCCACGGTTTTCTCACCCTTTCGCTGCTGGGTTACTTCCTGAGACAGGCAATCCGGTTCCAATCGGGCCCCGCGATGACCGTCAACTACGGACTGAATAAGGTTCGTTTTCCTGCGGCTGTCCGCGCCGGCTCGCAGCTTCGCGCTCGCGTCACTCTGCTTTCGGCGAAAGAGTCGCCCGAGTTTGTGGACGCCGCTTTCCTCATCCATGTCGAGAGTCAGGGTGTCGGGAATCAGCCTTCCGGCAAGCCCTGCTGTGTCGCTGAGTGGCTGGTGCGCTATTACTCGCAGTGAGCTCCGCAGTAAATGCCCGGTCATATTGTCCAGCTTTCCGCACAATGCCATGAGGCGCGCACCAAAGTCCGGATTCTCTCCGGCATGACCGCGAAGCGCTCATCCTGCGTCAATCCCTGGGCGTACCGGTAGTAAATCTGCTGGACGATGACGGCAACTTTGAAGCGGGCAAACGTCAGATAGAAAATCATGTCGCCGGGATCGCGGCCGGTCGAGATCGCGTAGCGCTCGACCAACTGCGACCGCGTCAGTGTGCCCGGCAACGTGGTCGGCGCGCTGCGAATTTCCTGGAGCTCTTCCGGATCTTGCGGATCGGTCCAATATGCGAGCGCCGTCCCCAGATCCGTTAGCGGGTCTCCCAGCGTACACATCTCCCAATCCAACACGCCCACGATCTTGGTCGCGTCGCCGGGATCAAGCACGACATTGTCATACTTGTAGTCGTTGTGGATAAGCGCCGTCTCATGGCTCACCGGCATTCGTGAGGTGAGCCAGGCGGAAATGCGTTCGACTTCCGGCAGGTCGTGCGTTTTCGAATTATGGTAGCGCTCGATCCAGCCCTTGACCTGGCGTTCGAGATAGCCTTGCGGTTTGCCCAAATCAGCCAAGCCGATGGCGGCGTAGTCCAGGCGGTGCAGACACGCCAGGTTATCGAGGAACGCTTCGCTCAATCGCCGCACCGTCTCCGGCGGAAAGGACACATCTGGAGGGGGCTCGCGCCGCATGATCATTCCCCGAATCGGCTCCATGAGGTAGAAGGGCGCATTGAGAATCGACAGATCGTCGCAATAGAGGAGCGCCTTCGGCGCGACTGGATATGCGGTGTGTAGTTTCGACAGCACACGATACTCGCGCGCCATATCATGCGCGGACCGGACCTTGCTGCCAAAGGGCGGACGTCGCAAGACGACTTCCCGGTTTCCCAGTCGCGCGTTACCCAGTCGCAGCAGGTACGTCAGATTGGAGTGGCCGCTCGGAAATTGTTCGACGGAGATCGGTCCGCTGTGGTCGAAGTGCTCCAGCAGAAATGGCCGCAGCCGGGCGAGATCGAGTTCTTCTCCTGCCCTTACCCTTCCCGCTTGATCGCAAACTGCCACCATACTCGCAATTCCTCTAGCCGCTACCGGTACGTCAGCAACCCGTCCCCGTCGAGATGGGGGTGCGCATTGAACGTGCTCAGCGTGAAACGCTCGCCCGAAGCCAGAAAGCCGCTGAACGAAGCGTTGCGCGACACCCAGGTCAACTGCAGCGCGTCC
>JBEKWX010000169.1:0-7783 GCA_049512675.1 Terriglobales bacterium
CGGGCGGGAATCGAAATCGTGCACGGTTTCTTCGTGGTCGGCAGCCCCGACGAGACCGTGGCCGACCTGAGGGCGACTTTTGATTTTGCCTCAAGGCTTCCGCTCGACACGTTCAACTTCAACCGCCTATGCGTCTATCGCGGCACGCCGTTGTGGCAGGAGTATATCCGCCGCAACCTGATCGACGAGACCCGAGACTGGTTCAAGTTTTTCAAGTGCTCCGAGATCGATCCGACCTGCCTCCCGGGCGAGGTGATCAACCGCGAGCGCAGTGCGGGCTTCCGCAGAATATTCCTTTACAAGCTGCTTCATTATCCGCTGCAGACCGTCCGGCTGCTGCGCCGCTTCACGCGCTTCATGCCGATGCGCGACGTGGTTTACCTGATTCTCAAGCCCTTCCTCGGCCAGCGTCGCGGAGCCACGCCGGCTGAGACCCTTTCGCGTGCCGTCGAGCATGCGGAGCTTAAGGACTCGGCCGCGGCCCTCACCCAAGTCACCGACGCGATGCTTGAGCAGGCGCTGGCCGAGTCCCAGGCCGAACGGGCCCTAATCCAGCCCGGATCATGAAGTCCGTAGATCTGTTGTGCCTCCTCAAAACTCCATCCACCCCGAAAATACAGGAGTTTCGCGCCGCGCCGCCCGCCAGATGAACTTCCCTGCTCCGCCCTGAAAATTCCCTGTTACATCGAAAAAATTCCCTGTTCCTCCAAAATAATTCCCTGTTCGGTTGAGTAGGGAATTTCGACAAAAACCCGAGAGAAGACAATACTTATTTGGTCCCAATTCGACCCCAAGGCGGCCGAAATTGCGAAAATTCCCTGTATTTTCCCTGATGACCAGGGAATTTGATGCAGAGAGCAGTTCGCATAAGACTGCGTCATCCGCCAAACAGTCTGTAGTAGTTGCCTACAATTTGGAGATAGGGGCAAATCCGCGCGGACGTGGCGCTTTTGCGCTCGATGCGAACCGGAGAAAGCTATCTCGGTGCAGATTCGCATAATTCCATGGGTGTTTTCTCCACGCGAAGAAAAAACGGGTCGCTTCAGGGTTCGAACGCTTTCCGGTCGGCCTTCGCCCAGCCATCGCCTCTCTGAAAGCTAGTCGATCCCGAGCGCATTTAGCTGCGCCGACCATTCGAGCGGCAGATCGATCCGGTTGAGCAGCGTCTCGGCATTCAGTTCAGCAGGTTGACGTCCCTGGCAGATCGCTTCGACGATTCGGGGTGCTGCGAATGAAAGACGCGATAGACGCTCAACGTAGCGCTGGGCGATTTCCTCCCGCCGCGCGATGTCCGCCAGCGAGCGCACCCGGCCGGAGGCAAGCTCTTCAAACCATGCCCTCGAGCGTGCCACGGCCTTGAGCAGTGCCGGGTCTACCTTGCGCGGCAGATCGTCACCCACCGCGATGATGATTCGCGTTTCCACGCCGCGCCGTCTCATCTTCAGAGGCACGAAGCGGGATAGGTTAAGGATGCTACTGGTCCGCACTCCCGCGCGCGAGCAGGGAACTTCGATTCTGAGCGTTACCGATAGTCCGTCATCGTGCAGTTCGGTCCTGTCGACGACCTCGCCAAGGCACGCTGTGGCGTCGGCTTCGTTCTGCAACCGCCGGAAGAGATTCGATGCCGATTCGAGGGTGGCTCTCACGTCTGGCGAATCGATCCCGGACTTCTCAAGAGTCTCCAGCAAGCCTGCGCGATCGCTCAGGATATGCCGGGCGGCAATCGCCACGGCCCGCTCAATCTCCGGCGCCGCCAAGTGCCATCCTTTCCCGTTGTCACCCGCGGACCCATTGACTAGGTATTTGGAGACGTAATATCGGTAGCGCCGTTTGCCCTTGGTCGCTCCCTGCACGTAGAGCGGCTGACCATCGGCGTCGAAGAGCTTTCCCGCCAAGGGACTCGCAATCGACCTGCTAGAGGTTCCGTGTCCGCGCGCTGCATTCTCATGGAGCCGCCGCTGCGCGCTCTCCCAGAGTTCTCGGGGAAGAATCGCTTCGTGCTGCCCGGGATGGCGCTCCTGCTTGTGTCGGATCTCGCCGATGTAAATCGGGTTGGCGAGCAGTTCGTACAACGCACCGCGCGAGAACCGGCACCCTCCGGACTTGATGCCCTTCTGCGAGACCCGGACTTTCGACACGATTGCTCGCTTATCCAACTCCTTGCTGAGCTGCCTGACGCAGCCCAGTTCCAGGTAGCGCTCATAGATGTGCCTGACAGTGTCGGCTTCGGCCAGATTAACGACCAACCGCCGCTCGCGAACGTCATAGCCGAGCGGCGGCACGCCCCCCATCCACATCCCCTTGCGCTTGGAGGCCGCTATTTTGTCCCGAATGCGCTCGCCGGTGACCTCGCGCTCGAACTGGGCAAAGGAGAGCAGGACATTCAGCGTCAGCCGACCCATTGAGGTGGTCGTATTGAATTGCTGGGTGACCGCCACGAACGACACGCGGTGCGCGTCGAACAGTTCGACCATCTTGGCGAAGTCCGCCAGCGACCGGGTCAGGCGGTCGACCTTGTAGACCACCACCACATCAATGAGACCCTCACCGATATCTGCGAGTAGCCGCTTGAGCGCGGGCCGCTCCATGGTACCGCCCGATAGCCCGCCGTCGTCGTATGCGGCCTTGATGAGTTTCCAGCCCCTCAGGCGCCTGGCTCTTGATGAAAGCTTCGCAGGACTCGCGCTGGGCGTGCAGAGAGTTGAAGTGCTGCTCGAGGCCCTCCTCCGAGGACTTGCGCGTGTAGATCGCGCAGCGCCTGGCTTTAGGTTTAGATTGCTCCATTGGTCTGCTCCTGACGATTTGCCTTCAGGCCGAAGAAGAGCGGTCCCGACCACTTGGTGCCGGTGATTCGGTGGGCGACTTGCGACAACGATTTGTACTGCTTGCCGTTAAACACGATGCCGTCCTCGCGCACGATCACCTGATGCTCAGTGCCGTGCCACTCGCGCAGCAGCACCGTTCCCGGCTTGAGACTGAGTTCGGGCGTTACTTGGATCGGACGGCGCGCTGAGGCATCGGCCGCGACCTTCATCAGCAAGCGGCGCGTGGACGGCTTCAGCCCGCCCAGCGCCTGTTCCTGAATCCGGTAGGCGAGCGCGCGCACCAGCAGATCCCGGCTGATGCGCCGTGACGCCTCGCTGCCGTAGAGCGCCTGCCAGCGCTCCTTGAGATTCGCAGATGTGGCCTCGGGTAGTGCCGCGATTTGACAAGCAAGAGCAGAAAGAGTCACGAAGATTTTGCGTTTCATGTGCTGCCCGCCCTCCAGCACGGGCAGTCACACACATTGCTCTGGTTCGCTTACGAAGCCAGTCAAGGCGTTCACGGTCCCATTCGCCTTCCAATCGCCCTGATCGTGCAGACCCGTCGAAGCGCGCTAATCGCCGGCCTTTACCCTTCTGCGCGAATGATGTTGGGAAAATTGGTGGAAACTACTCGCTTCACGCGCCGACCAGAGCAAACATCCCGACGAGCCCTTACGGCTCAAGGAGATTTAAAGCTAATGGAACGCACGAAACTGCTAAAGGAAGGCGGGCATAAACTGCCAATCGGACACTCTCCATCTTCGGCCCGGAAGAAAGCGGACCGGAAAGAGGCTGAGCCCGTACGGCCGCTCCAGAAGGAGAACGTGAGCAAGCCGAAATCAGGGAAACTGGTTTGCCGCTATTGCGGGAGCGATGATTTGGCACCGAGTTTCATAAAGCGGCGGGATCGCCGATGCCGCAATTGTTTTAGTAAACGCTAATGGATCTGCGGCGCGGGCGACGAAGACAAAGCGCAAGAAGTAGGTTGGCCGCGGCGTAGGATGAGGGGCCGGCCCGAAGGGGCTCGGCCCCTTCTCTTTCAGGGCTACACCTGGGGACGATGCTGACCGACAAATACTCCAGCTCCACAAGCGCCCGACTACGGAATCGGCGGGCAACGACCGAGATGACGGATCGCTCGAACTTACGCATGACGGCGAATCAACGGCGGCTGATCTCAAAACTCTAGACCTTCCGGCGCGTTCGAAGATTTTGCTAGCCACAACCGTTAGTGCCGCTCTTCCAGCACTCCGAGTTCACGCCACATCCAGCTGAAATCGTACGGCGGGGTTCCGTCCTTCCTGGCGCGGCGGCTCTCGCCGTTCTCAAGATTCTTGAGCCATCCGATCACCTTCTGACGCCCGTCCGGAGTACGAACTGCCTCATGGGGCGAGATGTTACCGAGCGCCGGGAGCGGTTCGTCGATCACCTAGCGGTAATGGCAATCAAAAAGCTCACTCATTACACGCGCAGCCTCCTCAGGTGGAAGCTTGGGCGCGGCCGCCTCGGCCGACGGACGCTTGCGCGCGCGATGCTCTTCAAGCGCGCTCTGCATGCTCTGGCTCTCCGTTACCGGCGTTGCAACTAAGCCGCCCAGAAGCTTCATGAGCATCTGTTTACCGCGCTCGCCGCGGGCGGCTGAATTAACCTCGAGTACCAGCCACTTGCCCCGCAGTTCCATATGGCCGAGGACTAGTGCCCCGGTCTGATCCCAACTGGCAAGCGACATGCCGTCTTCCGGTCTTTTGCCGCCTTGCTCACCGTCCTGACGATGCCAACTCCAGTATTCGCGTTTCGATTGGCGCGCCAGTTCCGGCACCTGGTCGAGAAGCCGCGCCACCTCCGCCCGGTGTTCTTTGGCAACCGCGAACCTTACCTTCGTGAATACGACCTCCTCGCCGTCGGAGTTGGTCACAGTCGGCCGCGGTGCCATGAGTTGGCGAAGCGTGTGGTCAAGCCATGTCAAGGTGAAGACCCGCGCACCGCCCTCCAGTGCGATGGTCCGATCGGCGAGCAACTCGTCGAGTTCGCGCATCTGTTTTTCGGACAGCGTCGGCAGGCCTTCAGCGATCGCGCGCTTCGCCCGTTTGGGGCTTACTTGAAAGATACGCAACACCGCATCGGCCGGTTCCTGCTCGAAGTCAAGGACGGCGCCGGAGAGATAGTGACGACCGCCGATGGTCAGAATTCGCGCGGCAATTCGATCCCATATCGCCGCGCTCTGCGAGCCAAGCAGTTCGTCAACCTCAACCGGCTCTCCGCCGCGCACCAGATCGCGCAGCACCAGGCCGCGCCCCGGCTTCACCCCGCCCACCTCGTAGAGGCTCATCACCGAAGCTGCGCAATGCGCGCAGATAGTCGCGGGCCTGGAGGGATTCCTTCCAACCGCGCTGGTCGAGGTACTCGTCGATAACGTTGTCCCGCATCGAAGCAGCCCGGCGGGAACAAAAGTCCTCGAAGGCGCATGCCTCGACCATCTCGTAGTGGAACTTGCCGAGGTCCTCGGCGAGTTCGTCCTCGGTTATGCCGGCCTTCGCGCACACCGGCTCAAAGTGGTCGGCGATGGCTCGCATACACTCTTCTTTCCATCGTCCCCGCGCCGCCCAGCGAGCCAGATGCTCAAGCGCTTCATCCGCTCCCGGAATCCTCATCGGTCCAACTCCGAAACCAACCAGGCTGTGTTCTGCCGTACCGCCGGTCTGCTCATCTGGCTTGATAGTGATTCGTGATCGCTGAGTGGGCAAGACTTCAGGACATGCCAAAGGACCGGAAATCGATCGGCGCGGGCCTTCGTATTAGATTTTGAGCGATGAGCACCGCGGATTCGATCGTCATCGATTGCGACTCGCATGTGATGGAGCCGCCGGACCTATGGGAGAAGTACCTCGAGCCGAAGTTTCGCGATCGCGCAATCCGGATTGTCAAGGATCCTGCCGACGGACTCGAGGTTCTGATGATCGATAATCAGGCGCTCTTGAAGGGGATGCTGGCGGGGCTTGGCGGCGCCAATCAGCCGCGTCAGGAACTCTTCATTCCGGGCCGGCTGAGTTATATGGACGGATGCCCGCCCTCGAGTTACATCCCCGCCGATCGGGTCAAGCTGCTCGACGAATGGGGCGTGAGCGCGGGAGTGCTGTTTCCGACGGTCGGAATTCTGTGGGACGTTGCGGACAACGAACTCGCGGCGGCCTACGCGCGCGCCTACAACAACTGGATCAACGATTTTGCAAGCTCGATGCGCAGCCGGGTAATTCCGATCGCCCACATCGCGCTGCAAGACGTGGAAGCGGCGCTGGCCGAGCTCAAGCGATGCGTCAAGCTGGGCTTCAAGGGGATATTTCTCGCGCCCGAAAATGTAGGCGGCCGGCGCTTTTCGCATCCTGATTTCGATCCGATTTGGCGCGAGTGCGAGGAAGCGGGCATCCCCGCCTGCTTGCACGTGATTGTGCGCTTCAACCGCCCGCCGGGAATCATAGGGCAGTTCTACCAGCCGGGCGAATTTCGCACCGTGTTCGGATTCGCGCTCGGCGGATTCGCGCAGGTGGTGCCGGCCGCGATGGCGATGGTTGCCGACGGTTTGTTTGATCGCTTCCCGCGCCTCAAGGTCTTGTGCGTCGAGGCGGGATGCGGTTGGGCGCCCTACATAATGGACAGGATGGATCAGAAGTATGAACTGCTCGGCTGGACCTATCCGACCAGGTTGAAGCCGTCGGATTACTTTCGGCGCAACCTCTGGGTGGTCGCGGAGCCCGAGGAGCGGACGATAGGCGCGGTGATGGATCTGCTGGGCGAGGATCGCGTGTTGTGGGGCTCGGATTTTCCGCACGTCGATTCCAACCTCGAAGCGCCCCATCTGATTCGAAATGCAATCGCGAATTTGAGTGCGGCCCGGCAGCGCAAACTGCTCGGCGAGAATGCGCGAAGCGTGTTCCCGGCGTAGTTCACCGTCGGTGCTCGGATGCAAATGACATCTTCAGAGGAGTGGTGCGGACGCGATGCCGAGTGAAAAGGCCAAGGCGAACAAGGGGAAGTGTTGCAACTTCCAAGGCTGTGACGGAGGACGGCCCGAGCGGAACTGGGCGGTGAGGTCTCAGGCAGCCAGATCGAACAGTTGGTCGATGAACTGATTTTGTTTGCGAACATCATCGTCGCTGACCCACCGCGCCTGGCCCTTCCGGATCATGTGCATCGCCTCGTAGCCCTCAATCGTTCGCAGGGCCGCTTGGAACTCGCGAAAGCTCTGCTTGGCCTTCACGCGTCGTTTGATCGCTCGATGATCCTGCTCCAGGATGTTGTTCAAATATTGGACCGGCCGATGTTCGCAGCGGCGGCGCAGGGTTCCTTCCTCTTTCACTGCGGCAATCGCCGCGCCATAGAGGCGGGCCTGATCAGTGTTGATGACGCGGGCCTGAGGATGCGATGGATCGCTGAGAGCCTTGCGGAACAGGCGTTTGGCCGCCGCGGCATCGCGCAACGCCGATAACAGGAAGTCGATGGTGGCACCGGTGGAATCGATGGCCCGATACAGGTAACACCAAAGGCCCTGCACTCGAAAATAGGTCTCATCGAGCCGCCAGGATTTGTTGGTCGGCTTGAGATGACGGCGCAGCCGCTGTTCCAGTTCGGGACCGTAACATTGAACCCAGCGCCAGATCGTCGTGTGATCGGCCTCCAGACCGCGCTCGGCGAACAACTCTTCGACATCGCGGAGCGGGAGCGAGTACCGAAGATACCAGCGCACGGCACAAAGAATCAGCTCCGGCGCCGTCTGCCGCCACTTGAAGATTGCCGGTCGGGTTGCGTTCTTCACGATCTCTTCAGCCTACCAGCCACCCCCGCCAAAGTTGCAACACATCCAATAAAGGTCGAAGATACGCATCACTTCGACTGGTGGCGCGGATCGCTCTCGATGGCGCCGCCGGAGATGCGGCCGATAGAGCGCTCAGCGGTCTTCAACACCGTCAATCGCGGCAAGCGCG
>JBEKWX010000170.1:0-7754 GCA_049512675.1 Terriglobales bacterium
GGACGGTTGCCGGTCTCATTTCATGATTCGACCAAAACCGGAGTTTTGGTATCGCGCATCATGACCGACGTGGAAGGCGTACGCAACCTGATCGGTACCGGACTGGTGGACCTCGTCGGAGGATTGCTCACAGCGGCGATCGCTCTGGTGGTTTTGTTTCGAATCAGCACGCTGATGACGGTACTCGCGTTCGGCTTCCTGTTGTGTTTCGGACTCGCTCTGAAAAAAGCATTCCAGACGATCCGTCCGATCTTTCGCGAGCGCGGCAAAATCAATGCCGAGGTGACTGGGCGTTTGTCGGAATCTCTTGGTGGCGTGCGGGTGGTAAAGGGCTACCACGCCGAGGACCGGGAGGAAAAGGTCTTCTCGCTCGGAGTGATGCGGCTGCTCGATAACGTGATGCGCTCGCTGACTGCGACTTCTGTCATGGGGCTTTCGGCAAGCGTGTTGCTGGGCGTGGTAGGTGCCGTCATCATGTTTGTCGGCGCGAAGCAGATTCTGGCCGGGGCGCTGACGATTGGCGGCTTTTTTACCTACACCTTGTTCATGGGCTTCCTCATCGCGCCCATTATGCAGATTGTTCAGATCGGCACGCAGATCACAGAAGCGCTGGCCGGACTCGAACGTGAGCACGAAATCCTGATCGAACCTGCGGAAGACAGCGACCCTCGGCGTGCCGTCACTCTGCCTGCGATCGCGGGCAACATTGATTTCGAGGCAGTCAGCTTTAGCTACGATGGCGCCCGCACCGTGCTGAACGACGTATCGTTCCACGCCGCCCCAGGCACCGTAACAGCTTTGGTTGGGTCGTCGGGATCCGGCAAATCGACGACCATCGGCCTGATTTCCGCGTTCTATGTTCCGACCCGAGGCAAGATCCTGGTGGACGGCATCGACTTGAGCACGGTACGGCTCGATTCGTACCGCACCCAACTTGGAGTTGTATTGCAGGAATCATTTTTGTTTGACGGTACCATCCGCGAGAATGTCGCCTTCTCCCGGCCTGACGCCAGCGAAGAAGCCGTGATGCGTGCATGCCGGATCGCTCGGGTCGATGAATTTGCGGAGAGCTTTGGGGACAAGTACGACACCATTGTCGGTGAGCGCGGTGTGAAGCTATCGGGCGGGCAACGGCAGCGGATCTCGATTGCACGCGCCATTCTGGCTGAACCCCGCATCCTGATTCTGGACGAGGCGACTTCCAGCCTCGATTCCGAATCCGAGCAGATGATCCAGCAAGGCCTCTCCTACCTGATGCAGGGTCGCACGACCTTTGTGATCGCGCACCGCTTGTCGACCATTCGGCGCGCCGATCAGATTCTGGTGGTCGAGCAGGGACAGATTGTCGAGCGCGGCTCTCACGAAGAACTCTATGCGCTGCGCGGACGTTACTTCGATCTATACACCAAGCAGCATGGTCTGGAGAGCAATCTGTTCCTGGCACCGGGGGAGGGTGATGCCGCGCCGGTTGGCAATGACGTGGGAACATCCAAACAAAATGGGAATGAGCCGGCCGTCACCGAGCTAATGCGATTCGTCCGCTAGTGTCGAGCTGTACTCGCTGGAGATTCCTAGTTTGTGCGGCGGCAACCGGTACCGACTCTGGCAGCAGGAGTTGATTGAGCCTCACCGGTCCTATAGGGTTGGGTTGGAGCTGCACCTTGGACATCTATATTGTCGACGGCACATATGAACTGTTCCGGCATTATTACGCGCTGCCGTCCGCCCGTGATTCGGATGGGCGAGAGGTCGCCGCTGTCCGCGGCGTGCTGTCGTCAGTGCTGGGGATGATCCGCGGCGGCGCCACACACATCGCGGTTGCGACCGATCACGTGGTTGAGTCATTTCGCAATGAATTGTGGGCCGGGTACAAGACGAGCGAAGGCGTTGAGCCTGATCTGCTGGCGCAATTTCCAGTCCTGGAGAGCGTGTTGTCGGCGGCAGGCATTGTTGTCTGGCCGATGGTGGAGTTCGAAGCCGACGATGCTCTGGCTGCAGCAGCCGTGGTAGCTGCTCGCGACGCGCGTGTCGAACGCGTGATCATCTGCACACCGGACAAAGACCTCGCGCAATGTGTCAAGGGCACCCGCATTGTGCAGCTACATCGGCGGACGCGCGTTACGCTGGACGAGCCGGGTGTAGTCAAGAAATTTGGTGTGTCGCCGCAATCGATCCCGGACTATCTGGCGCTGGTGGGCGATTCCGCGGATGGCTATCCGGGCCTGCGCGGCTGGGGTGCGAAGTCGTCGGCCGCTGTCCTTGGCAAGTATGGCCATCTCGAATCGATTCCCGCAGACTGGCGCGAATGGCACGTGAACGCCACCAACGCCAGCGCTCTCGCAGATACTCTCAGCCGCGAGCGTGATCGCGCGCTGCTCTTCCGTACGCTGGCTACACTAAGAACCGATCTGCCACTTTTTGAGGACGTGAACCAATTGCGTTGGAACGGCCCCACACCCACTTTCGATGAGATCGCGGCACGATTGGACGCTGCAAGAACGGAGAAGCGCCGACGATTTGTTCGCCGGGAGCCGAGCGCAGTATAATCCCGCCAACTCCACGGCTTTCATTGACTTGCCCGTTTCACCCACGTAAGATTTGCCCCTGATGCTCGGCCAGACCATCTCGCACTACCGCATCGTCGAGAAGCTCGGCGGTGGGGGCATGGGTGTTGTCTATAAAGCCGAGGACATTCGTCTCCACCGTTTTGTCGCTCTCAAATTCCTGCCGGAAGAAGTGGCCCGAGATGCACAAGCCCTCGCTCGTTTTCAACGCGAAGCGCAAGCTGCCTCCGCGCTGAATCATCCCAATATTTGCATGATCTTTGACATCGGTGAGCAGGATGGGAAAGTGAGCCGCCCACAACGCGATCGTCGCGGACTGCGCTGATGAGAGAATGACGAAGCGCCGCAGAAAGCTTTGAACGTCATTGAGGATATTGGCGCCTTCCGCAGCACCCTCGAATAGTTGGGTCATGGCATCGTCGCCCATGACACCGATGTAATCGTCGGGGCCGTTGACGGCTTCGCCCGCGGGAAGATCAAGGGTGTGCACGTCGGCACCCTGCTTGAGAAACTGGCGCACTGAGCCACTTCTGGCGGCGAGCACCTTGGGATTGCTCGCGCAGTTCGCGTCTAGCAAGATGTAGGTGCGCCGGCCTCCACGGGCGATGCCGAGATCGCGAATCGCGCCCATCTCCGGCACTCGTTCGCCGGTCGGAGTTTCCTTGATGCCCGTTTTTCCAATCCATCCGTAACAGCCACCCATCGCAATTGGAAGAATTGCGCGGCCGGTCCGCGCCGCCCATGCTGTCATCGCCAACGAACTTTTTTCCGCCTCGACCAGCACAATCGGAACCGTGACGTCGGCGAATAATTCAGGGGTGGGAGGAAAGTAGAATCTCTTGCGGTCACCGTAAGGCGCGACATATTTCTTTCTTGGCTTGCCGTCATCGAGTTCGGGGTGATCGCGTCGTGTCCGGACATAAATGCGGCGCCGTCCGTTGCTCATGGTCTCAGGATCGAAATAGGGAAAGGCGATGCCGGCCATGTCGCCGCCGCCCTTGATGCCATAAGTCCTACGCGCTTCGCTGTCGCTAACACGCACGACGCCAGCCAAGTCGAGCAGTTTCGCGTGGATGGACAACTTGGCGAAGTCCTCCAGATCGGTCTGCGTTAATGGAGTCACTTTCCCCAGCTCCTGGGTAGTGTCCTAAACTCAACTTCGAGCTACGATCGCCGCGGTCCCCATCAGTGCGCCTCGCGGTTCGCGGTTGCGGGACTAATGGTGAGGATCCAGATGACCCCTGCACCTGGTCTGCTCTATTGACGAGACCCTACGATGCCGGACATCTGGTCCTTTGCCAACTGATCAATGCATTCGACACAGAAGTGTGTTATTTCGCCGATCGTGCCGTGGAAGCGCTACCCTACGACTCACTTCGGTTTGGGGTACGTCCAGCCTTGTACCAGATTCTCAAACACATGTACCTCGGGCGCGTCGGCGCACAAGTATGTCGCAATGATCGATGCCGCCAGTTCTTTGAGAGTAAGCGAGAGGGCCAGGTCTATTGCTCAATCGAGTGCTCCCAACGATACCGGCAAAGGCAGTACTGGACCACGACAGGCTCAGTGCGGCGCAATAAACGGCGGCGCGCGAAAAAGAGTTCGCTCAAACGTAAGAACCGCGCGCGCTGATAACAAAAGCCATGTTCTTTATCCCTGTCACCTGTTGGGCCAGCTTAAGGGCGGCATTGAACAAGAGGGCGGTCTTGTGTCAAGGAGTATGTGAGGAATATATGTCTCCAGTATGTCTCCAGAAAGGGCACCGTTGCCTGGTACCCCAATAAACATTGACGTTTGCCGACATTTCCGGCTTCTGCATCGGAAAATGAAGTGGCGTCGAGAGGGGTTCCGAATTCCAGCAAGTGACGCGGGCGTTCCTATTTCTCCCCTGAGACGCAGTCGAAGTGTTCCTCAACGACCTGCTTTCTCCGAGTAAGTCGGCAGGGTTCCGCACATTGGAAAACCTCCTCCGCCCCTTTCTTGTCTGGCGAGAGTTCTCCCGGTGCTTCGTCGACGGCATGCAGAAGACGGGAGTCCCACAACTTGTCAGGCGAGGAACCCTCGTTGCGTTTGTATCTTGTTTTGGTATAGATTCAGAGCATAGATGGCGGGGTGGCAGTGGTGCGTTCGATCTCGAAGCGGATAGCCTGCCTGTTGGTCTTGCTGACATTCTGGTCGGCAATAGCATCCGCTGCGCATCAACATTCCAGCGCGGTCGAGTCGGCAAAATGCCCGGTCTGTGTCGCCGCCTATTCAGCATCTCCCAAGGCCCCGTTCACAATAACGCGTACTATATTCGTTGTCGTATCTACCTTTCGGCCGCAAACGGTTTCCGCCAAGCAATGCCTGATAGCCTTCGCCCTGTGTGTCCGTCCGCCTCCGAGCGTCTAAAGATCAAGTTTCAGCTGCGTATAGGCCGGTTCTTGTCCTGTGAACCGTGTGCTTTGATCTTTATACGAACCAATTTCTTCTGGAGGAATTCATGCTGACTTCTTGCCAAAAGTCGCCCCATGCGGCTTTTATCGCGATTTTCTGTTTTGCACTGGGCCTTCACGCTTACGCGCAGTCGGGCGGAAGTTCGGGATCGATTAATGGCACCGTCCTGGACCCTTCGGGCGCGGTGGTTGCGAATGCGAAGGTTGAAATTCATCAAGCGGTCAGCGGCTATGACCGAACCACCACGACAGACAGCAAGGGGAATTTCAGTTTCACGAACGTACCGTTTAATCCGTATCACATGACGGTAACGGCCGCGGGGTTCGCTCAGTACGCGCAGGATGTGGAAGTCCGGTCGGTGGTGCCGGTAACTGCCAAGGTCAGTTTGACGGTGGCCGGCGGCATCGCCACGGTCACGGTCGAGTCGGCGGGAGATCTGGTGGAGAACGATCCCACCTTCCACTCCGACATCGACAAGGAGTTGTTCGACAAACTTCCCTTGGAAAGCGCGTCTTCGTCATTGAGTTCGCTGGTTACTCTGTCGACGCCGGGAATCGCCGCCGATTCCAATGGGCTCTTCCACGGGATCGGCGACCACGCTGAGAATTCGTTCTCCGTCGACGGCCAGCCGATTACCGACCAGCAAAGCAAAGTCTTTTCCAATCAGATCCCACTCGAATCGATCCAATCCATGGAAGTCATATCCGGTGCCCCGCCCGCGGAATACGGAGGCAAGACCAGCGTGGTGATTGTGGCTACCACCCGCTCGGGCCAGGGCGTAACCGCACCCCATGGCAGCGTGACCAGTTCCTATGGATCGTTTGGAACATCCAATGTGGCGGCCGATCTCGCTTACGGTGGTAAGAGCTGGGGAAACTTCGTCTCCATTGGCGGTTTGAACAGCGGACGATTCCTCGATCCGCCTGAATTCTCGGTAATGCACGACAAGGGCAACGAGGAGAACCTGTTCGATCGCGTGGACTACCAACTCTCGTCCGCCGACTCGATCCACCTGAACTTCGGCTACACCCGGAGCTGGTTCCAGACGCCGAATTCGTTCGATGCCCAAAACGCGACGCCCTGGAGCGGACTAAATGGCGTTCTTCCTGGGACGCCAGGAACGCTGGAGAACTACGGCGGTGTAGTTCCTATCGGCACTCCCACCGGCTTTACGGAAGGCGTTACCGTCGGAGCGACCGACCAACGATCCAAGATTGGGACTTTCAACATCGCCCCCTCGTGGACGCATCTGGTGAGTACGAACTCCGTATTCACTTTGGGCGCATTCGTGCGCCGCGACGATTACAACTACTACCCAAGCAGCGATCGTTTCACGGACCTCGGGCCGCCGAGTCTTCAGCGACAGTCCGTGGGCCAGAACCGGACGCTCACCAATGCGGGGCTTCGATCCGATTTCTCCTACGTCAAAGGGGTGAACCAAATCAAGGCGGGAGTCACCTACGAACAAACATTTCTCAACGAAGACGACACCGTCGGCATCGTCGACCCGATCTTCAACGCGCCCTGCATAACTCTGTCAACAGCAACGGTTCCTAACGTTCCTGTCCCGGGTTACACCGATCCCTCGCAATGCGCCGGCTTCGGCTACCAGGCGAACATTGCTTCCAACTCCCAAGGCTCCGCTTTCTACCCTAATTTCAATCCAGCCCTGTTTCCCTACGACTTGACCCGTGGCGGAGTCCTGTACCCCTTCAATGGCCATACGGACGTGAAGGAGCTTGCTCTCTACATTCGGGACGTGATCACGACCGGAAATTGGTCGTTGAATCTCGGCTTGCGCGGCGATCTCTACAACGGTCTGTCAATCGCGCGGCAGGCCGAGCCTCGTCTTGGGATCTCTTACAACGTCAAAAAGACCAACGCGATTCTCCGCGTCTCCTACGCGCGCACCCTGGAATCTCCCTTCAATGAAAATCTGATACTTTCCAGCACCGGATGCGGCAGGGGCAATACTGTCTTGTCCCCGCTTCTTCTCTGTTCCCCTGGAGTGAGCGGGGCGTTGAGTCCCGGCTTTCGCAATGAATTCCACGCCGGCCTGGAGCAAGCTTTCGGGCGCTACCTGGTCTTTTCCGGCGAGTGGATCACGAAGTACACGCACAATGGCTACGATTTCAGCGTGTTCGGCAATACCCCGATCTTTTTTCCGATTGAATGGCACAACTCGAAAATTCCGGGATACGCCGGCCGCGTGAGCGTGCCGAATTTCCACGGCTTTTCGGCGCTCATGGTCTTCTCCAGCGTGGCGGCGCGTTTCTTCCCGCCGCAGGTTGGCGGCGCTGGCGCGACCGTGGGAGCTCCGGGGGCTCCCTTCCGCATCGACCACGACGAAAAGTTCAACCAGACCACCCACTTTCAATATCAGCCCTGGAAGCGCGGCCCATGGCTGGGCTTCAACTGGCGGTACGATAGCGGTCTGGTGGCCGGCAACGCACCGTGTTACGGGCTAGGCCCAAGCAACGATTGCCCGCAATCGGTCCCAACGGGTCCGCCAGCCGTCCTAGTGCAAGATATTTTCGGAAACCCCTTGAGCGCCGATCAGGAGTTCCAGGCCGGGTTCACCTGCAATGGCGTCCGCGCAACCCCGACCACTCCGCTGCCCTCCCCGTGCCCGGCACCGCTCGGATCCAGTCTTATACAAGTACCGGCGAATGGAGCCGAGAACGACGACCACAATCCGCCGCGCATCGCATCACGCAGCCTGTTCGATGTTTCGGTGGGCGACGACAACCTGTT
>JBEKWX010000171.1:0-7714 GCA_049512675.1 Terriglobales bacterium
GACGTGATCCTGGAAGTGAACAAGCAGCCCGTGAACAATCCGGACGACTTTACCAAGATCGAGTCGTCGCTGAAGAGCGGGCAGGATGTCGTGTTCCTGGTGCGTCCGCGAGGCGCAAGGGCTCAGGATGGAACGATTTTCCTGGCAGGTACACTTCCGTAACCCATATATAATCCGGCGGGACTGGCACTCCATCCCCGTTTCGGGGACGATAAGGGTGGGCTGGTCTCGCCGGTTTTTTATTGTTGGAAGGCAGTCGTCAGTCGCTGGTCGTCGGTCGTTCGCGGGTTTCAAACGAATGACGCGTTCCGAACGACTAACGACCAACGACTGATTTCTGATGGTCGAGCTGCGATTCGTCTAGGCCTTTAAACATGCACCGTTCTGGTCAAATTCGGCGTTGGCGACGGGTGGGGCTTTGCGGCCTGCTCTGCCTGGCCGTGCAGGGGGTAGCCATCGAGCAAACGTCGACTCCGCCAAAGAAGCCGGCCGCTTCCGCGGCGGCCACCTCGAAAGCAAAGCATCCCGCGAGCGGGCACGCGACCGGCAAGCGCACTTCAGGCAAGACCTCGTCTCGCGCGTCAGCCCACACTTCGGCTCACACCTCGTCTTCAGCTCACAGCTCGGCTCACACTTCGGCGCAGAGCAAGAAGTCCCACGGCAAGAAGGGCTCCAAGCAGGCCGCGAAGAAACGCGGCCAGCAGGCGATCGACTCCGATCGCGCCCGGGAAATTCAGGAAGCGCTCATCCGCGAGCGCTACATGCAAGGCGAGCCTACAGGATCGTGGGACGACTCCACGCAGGCCGCGATGCAGCGCTATCAGGCGGACCAGGGATGGCAATCGAAGACGACTCCAGATGCCCGAGCGCTGATCAAACTCGGATTAGGCCCGAGCCACGATCACCTGCTCAATCCGGAAAGCGCAATGACCACGCCCGCCGCGGGCGATCCAAACACGGCGGCGAAACCGACGGAGGCGAAACCGACTCCAGCGGATGGCAACCTTCCCCCGCAATAGTCGGGCCTCGCGAATCCAATTTTCGGAGTCCAATTTTCTCTAGTCCAGCACCGGCCGCGGGCAGTACGGGATCGGCATCCCATTAACAATCGCACCCGGGTTGCCTTCGACCAACGCTTCGGCATACTCGGCTCCCACGATTTTTTCCGCCTCATCGCGAGCTGCGGAAAGATTCGGGATGCGGCGCTTGGTGTCGTGCGCGTCGGAAGCGAGGATATGCACGGCCGAGCGGTCGAGCAGCCAGCGGGCGATGATTTCAGGCCGTTCTCCCCAGAGCCCCGTCAGCGCCGAGGCCGTGACCTGCATCAGGCAGCCCTGTTCCGCCCACTCCAGGATGCGCTGCGGAGTTTGCTGCAGGATCGGGTTCCGCTCGGGATGGGTCAGGATCGGCGTAAGCCCGCGATCTGCCAGGCGGGTGAAACAGTCAGAAAGCCGGGTCGGGACACTGAAGTTGCTGAGTTCAATCAGCAGATAGTTGGTTTCGCCAATCGTGTAGGTGTGCGGCTGCGCCAGCACGCGTTCCAGGTTTTCGAAGGAAAGATGAAAATCGCAGCCTAGACTGAATTGCAATTGCAGCGCGGGACCAACCCTCTCGCGCAGCTGGCCGAGAAGCCCGGAAAGGTACATGCGATCGTAAGCGTAACGATCGTTGGCGTGCGGGGTGGCGACCGCGTGGGTAATGCCGTCGGCGGCCGCCATGCGGCACATTTCGACGGCTGTATCCCAGGACTTGGGGCCGTCGTCGACCTCAGGCAGAATGTGGCAATGGATGTCGATCACAACGCAATCTTACTTGGAGCACGGTGATTTTGGGCTACACTGATTTGCAATACCACGATTCGCAATACCACGATTAGAACACATCGCGCCGCATCGAATCGATCGGGTCATCTGGTGATCGGGTCATCGAAAAGCCAGGGACTTTTGCTGTTCGATCACCCGATCACCCGATGCAGTTGCGCTGTGGCCGCCTTCTCGTGCACGATAGTGAGCACGATCTTTTCGTTCTCATCTTTGGATCTTGAATATCAGAGGAGTTGGTTTGCAAATGAGCTTTCTACGGGCGGCGCGTGCCGCGCGGACAGGTCGTAGTGACGGTCCCTGGATTCTGGTGGCCGTGTTTGTCGTCCTGGCCGGATTTTCCCTTTCCTGTGGCAGCAGCAACCCGAGTACGTTGACATCCAACCGCGATGCCTACGTGACCCTGCCAGCGTGGGGTTCCGTGCTCCTGCTGCACTTTAACGGCACAACCGGCGCCATCACCACGGGAGCGCAGACGCCGCAACAGCAGGACTTTACGCCCACCGGCCTGGCCTTCCTCCCGTCAAAAAACATTCTCTACGCAATCAATGCCTTCGACGCCACGATCTCGATTTTCAACGTCGCCGGCGACGGGACTTTGACGCTCGGCAGCAGTCCGGTTCCGGTCGGTTCCTCTCCGAATGCGGTGGTCATCGACCCCTCAGGCAAGTACCTGTTAGTGACCAGTAATTATTCCAACGGTGGCGACGTTTCCGTTTTCTCCATCGATTCGAGCACGGGCGCTTTGTCCCCGTTCGGATCGCCCGTCCCCGCGAATACGAATCCAACTGAGATTCTGTTTACGCATTCCGGCCAGTTTGTTTATGTAAGCAATCCGGAGATCGGGATGGTCACCGGCTTTTCGTTTTCGAACGGCGTGCTCACCCTGGTCCCTGGGACTCCAGTCTTTTCGGGAACGGGAGCCATCGGCCTGGCAGTGGATCCGACTGATGAGTTCCTCTACGTTACGAACCCTTCGGCAACCAACCCTCCCCCAAACCAGTCCACCATTGGCAACATTTCCGGGTTCAACATCGATCCCACCACCGGTGCGCTGACCCCGATAATCGGCTCGCCGTTTACTTCCACGGTGGGCGGCGCGGGCCCTACGTTGATCACTGTCGATCCTAATGGCTCGTTGGTTTACGCGGTGACCCCGGGATCGACCCTCTCCGTCTGGTGTTTCCAGATCTCTTACCCGAACGGACAACTTGTTCTCGTAACGAACTCGCCGTTCAGCGTGCCTGCAGGCGGGCTGTTCGCTGTCTTCGACCCCACCGGCCGCTTTTTCTATATCGGCAATGCACTCGGTGTTGAGGGTTATACTTACAATCCATCGACCGGCGTTCTCACGGCTATTCCGGGCTCGCCTTTTACCACCTTAACGACGCCCGGGAAGATGGTGTTTTCAGAGTAGAAACCGACGGCCAAATTGGATTAAGGCTGTGTAATGTGTGATTTACGGGGTAGCACTTTGGTGGAGCCAGCTGGCACCCGCGTGCCATTTTCAGATTCGCCGCCCGGTTTTACATTCCCAATTGAGCAGTTCTGGGGGAGGGCTGCCCGGGCGTCCTGGATTCGCGAGAATTCGGACGCCCGTTTAATTTTCAAAACAATTTAATAATTTTTTGATCGCGTAATTTTGTAATTCAAGAAAACGATATACGCTCTAGATTTTCAAATTGCCATATTGTCTGATTACAAAATTACCAAATCCTACCGGTCGATCCAGTCTCCGCTCAATTTGTCGAAATGGTGAAGTTCACGGTGATGCGGGCCTGAGTTTCCACGGGCTGCCCGTTTAGAAGGTAGGGCTTGAAGTGCCACTGCTTCACCGCCTCGCGAGCTGCGGTAGCCAGGATGCCCGGGCCACTGAGAATCTGCAACTCCTGGATGGTGCCATCTCGCGAGATGAGCGCCATCAAACTGACTGCGCCCTGCACCTTCATCTGCCGCGCCAGCAAGGGATAATCCGGCGGCACCGAAATGCTCACGCTTTGCGTCGTTTGCGGCGAAAGCTGCACGCGATCGCCGGCACTCACCATCCCACTCGGCGCCGATGCGGGAGCGCTGGATGCGGCAGAGGTCTCGCCCGAGTTCACATCCAGATGGATGGCACTACTTTTGGCGGGTAGGGAGATGTGGCGGTTTCCGGCTACCACTTCCACCTCCAGCGGTGGCAGCACTGCGCGCTCAGTGGTTGCCGCAAAGGGAGCGTCGGCCGCGGCGGGTGCCGGCGAACTGGCTGCTTTGCGTTCCCGCGTGGGAGTCGCTGGCGCGCGGGGAGGAGGCACCGTCGCCGCCATGCTCTTACTTTTCCTCCGAAGCGTAGCTTCCTGGACTTCGCCGGCCGGCGGAAACCAGAAATCCCAGTCCTTCAAAACCACCGCCACCAGCGCCACCAGCAGTACCCCGAGCGCGATGAGCATTCGCTTTCGCTGTACCTCCGCAACCTCCGCCGAGGGGAACTGGGTTGACCGCTCGAGATGGTTCTCGGGATGGATTTCGTCTTGAAATATGGACACGGAGCCTCCTCCGGATCGTAATCCGGTCGAGGGGAGTGCTGAGCTAGTATGCCCTGAAACCCGCGCAATGCCAAGGGAATCCCGCCCTGGTTGCACCTTTTGCTGTACGGGGCGGTAAGGTCTTCCGCCCTGTAGGGACGGGGCTTGCCGCGTCTCCACGGGAGATCAGACGCCCCTAAAGGGCGGGCATCTAAAGCCACTTTTTTCTGCAGATTGCAAAGGCCCAAATGGTTAAGGGGAAGAGCGCCAACGCGCCCTTCCTCTTGCTCAAATTCGGCGCCAGTTCAGGAAACTTTCGTAACCTTATAGTCGAGCTTGTCCAGAATGCCGATCGCGGCGTCAAGAATTTCTTGACTCACCTTACGATTTGAAGCGATGGCTTCCAACAGAGGGATGGAAATAATCCTGTTCCCCCGCAGCGCCGCCATTTGCCCGAATTCGCCGCGGTGCACCATGTCGATAGCGCCCAGTCCGTAGCGCGTGGCCAGCACGCGGTCGAAAGCGCTGGGCGTTCCGCCTCGCTGGATGTGGCCGAGCACCACCGACCGCGACTCGAAGCCCGTCCGTTTTTCGATCTCGTACGCCACCGTCGAGCCGATTCCGCCCAACCGAAGATGCCCGAACTCGTCGCGCCCGGGTTGCAGGGAGGAAGATTCACAGTGTTCCTCGTTACCATCGGCAAACTTCGCCCCTTCGGCTACCACCACGATGCTGAAATACCTTCCGCGGGCCTGGCGCTGGCGAATCAGTTCGGCGACCTGGTCGATATCGAAAGGAACTTCGGGGATCAATATGACGTCGGCGCCGCCGGCGATGCCGCTATAGGCCGCGATCCAGCCCGAATCGCGTCCCATCACTTCCACCACGATCACGCGATTGTGCGCCTCGGCCGTGGTGTGGACGCGGTCAATGGCGCTGGTGGCCACATTCACGGCCGTGTCGAAGCCGAAGGTGAAGTCGGTGCCGGCCAGGTCGTTGTCGATCGTCTTCGGAACGCCCACCACTTTCACTCCGTTGGAGAAAAGTTCTTGCGCTACCGACAGCGTGTCATCCCCGCCAATGGCGATCAGTGCGTCACAGCCATGTTTCTTGAGGTTCTCGACACAGTGCTGCAGCCCATTGTCATGCTTGGCCGGATTGGTGCGCGAGGTACGTAGGATCGTGCCGCCACGCGGCAGAATGCCGCCCACCGACGAGAGGTCGAGTTCCATGGTCTTGTCTTCGAGCAACCCGCGCCAGCCCTCCATGAATCCGACGAACCCGTCTTCATAGTGAAACGTGCCCTTACGCACCACTGCCCGAATGACCGCATTCAGCCCTGGACAGTCGCCTCCGCCCGTCAGCACTCCAATTCTCATCGCCTGCTCCTCATATGATTTTCGAGCCCGAGTATGAGTTTGCCTTTGGAGCGGATGCACTCCGCCCTACCGTTTGTTTCAATGGGCTCGAATCCAACTAGGTTATCACGCTGAGAACTGCTCGCTGAGATTCTGAGGAGCCGAGAGTTCTCCTGCTACACTTCCCTCATGCGTGTCCTCGGCATCGACTGCGGCACGGAATACACCGGATACGGCGTAGTCGAGCTGCTCTCCGACGGCCGCAACAATAATTGTGACCGCCTCGTGTGCATCGTCTGCGGCGCCATCAAAGTTTCCCCGCGTGATCCCATGCCCGCGCGCCTCTCGCGCATCTCCATCGGCCTGAAGGAACTCATCTCCCAGCACCGCCCCGACCGCGTCGCCATCGAAGACGTTTTCTATGCCGCCAACGTGAAGTCCGCCTTGAAGCTCGGCCAGGTGCGCGGAGTCGCCATGCTGGCCGCCGCTTCCGCCGGAATCGAAGTCGCCGAATACTCGCCACTCTCCATCAAATCCGCGGTGGTCGGATACGGCCGGGCCGAAAAGCATCAGGTCCAGCAAATGGTGACGCGCCTTCTGAATCTCGATCAGATTCCCGAACCCGCCGACGCCGCCGATGCGCTCGCCATCGCCATCTGCCATCTGCACACCGCCGCGACCCGTGAACGCCAGGCGTACCGCACGTAGGGACAGCCGCTCTCGGCTGTCCACCCGGGCGCAACGAACGCTGGGAGCTGAACGCTGAGAGCTTGCCCCTTGACACTCGTCGCCACCATCCCCAATCATGTGACCGGCCCATGCCCCGTCCATTTCAGATTGTCTGCCTGCTCATCGTTTCTTCGATCGTCCTTTCTTCGACCGCTGCCTATTCGCAAGCCGAAGCTCCCGCCGTGGTCACCTTCACGCTCGATTTTCCTGCCTCCCAGCCGGAGCATTACTCGATCCGCGTTCAATCCGATGGCTCGGCCCGCTACCAGTCCAGCGGCCGCCTGTCCGCGGATTCCGACGAGACCGATTCCCGCGGCAACGATTCCCGCGACAACAATTCTCACGACAACGATTCACCCGACAACGACAGCTTCGATCTTGACTTCACCCTAGCCGCGGTAACGCGACAGAAAATCTTCCAACTCGCGGCGAAGGCCGATTATTTTCAGAAGGACGTCGACTCCCATCACAAGAACCTCGCTTTTACCGGAAAAAAGACGCTCGGCTACAAAGATGCGCGGCGCAGCGGAGAGTCCACCTACAACTATTCCTCCAACCCGGCAGTGCAGGACCTGACCACCCTGATGCAAAGCCTCTCGTCCACGCTCGAATTCGGACATCGCCTCCAGTACGATTACCAATATCAAAAGCTAGCGCTCGACGAAGAACTAAAGAATATGGAGGAGCTGGCCCACGCCAATCAACTGATCGGGGTTACAGCCATTCAGCCGATCCTTGATCAGATCATCGCCGATCCCTCCGTGATCAACGTAACCCGAGCCCGCGCCCAGCGCTTGCTGGATCGCGCAGACATTCGCTGATCCTTCCATCACCCGACCCTGCCGGAAATCTACTGTTGAACCGCGTTAAGAGTGCCCTCCATGGAACCTCCGGAGAGCCCGGGAAGCCAACGTTCGCCCGCCACCGAAGACCCCTAAGCGTGCTATAATTTACTCATAAATCCAGCCCAATAGTGCCTGTAGATGCAAGAACTTAGCGACATTTGCGACGGGAAAAGAGCGAGCGAAGCTGCGCTCCGCTCGGACGGGCGAGACGCCCGTCCCCACACCGGCTGACACGAGCCTTTACTGAGAACTGACAACTAAGACCTGAGACCTAATTTTATGGCTGACGATCAGAATCCTGAGCTTCCCTTAACCCCTCCTCCCGGAGGCGACGGACAATCTCCCACGGGTCCGGGCGCCCTCAACATACAGCCCGTCAATATTGAAGAGGAGATGAAGCGGTCGTATCTCGACTATTCCTTGTCGGTGATTATCGGCCGCGCGCTGCCCGACGTGCG
>JBEKWX010000172.1:0-7675 GCA_049512675.1 Terriglobales bacterium
CGCTCCCGGGAATGCGCCCACAAATGTGCACACCGGAGAAACTTTCTTCAGTGGAGTGTATGCCGCCAGATACACCAGCGCCGTCAAGAACACTAATAACCCAGTTAGTAAGTTCGCATAGATCGCGAGATAGACGGAACCACCGAGAGTCAGCGCCAGTCCTACGATAGACGCGTGGGCCGTGGTCATCCTTCCCGCGGGCAAGGGACGCAGCGCCGTGCGCCGCATCCGCGCATCCACGCTCGCTTCCAGTACTTCATTCAGCGCCGCGGTTCCGCTCGAAACCAGCGCTACACCCAACAGGGCGTGGAACAAGCCCAGCGACCACGACGAGACCCCCAAGCGGTGTGCGCCAAAGAAGTAGCCGCACCACGTCGTAAGGACGATCAGAGTCGTAATGCGCGCCTTGGTAAGTTCGGCGTAATCGCGCAACCGGGAGACAGATTTTCGCAACATGACCCCCCACGCGCCGTCTGCCACTGCCGCCCTCATCCGGCGGTTTCGCTCAAACCGGCGTCCCCCCAATGAATTCCCCACGGAACATTGGAACCGCGAAGGTCAGAAGACAGCATTGGTACCGTGCCATCGGTTCAATGTCAAGCCAAAAACCTAACACGACACCTAATTTTCTTCACGATGCTCGGATCAAACGCAATCTTCAAACGCAACCCTTGGCAACCAGCGACGACCGTTAGTGGTTGCCCGCGGGACTGGAACCCGCAGAACTGGAAACGCTAAAGGTCTCGGGCGGATCAAAATAACACCGATGCCAAAGGGCCGCGTCGGTCAACCTGCCCGCCTTCCATTGCTGAACCGTGGGCAGCGTTATGGCGATCATGCCGCCATCGACGGAATCGAAAATCAACACCACTCCGGCGAGTTCCTGTGATTTTGCCGCCAGTTCCGCATAGTCTTTGTCGAGCAAAGACCTGGCGAACTCCAGTTTTGCTTGCGCACCGCTGTTTGCTTCGTTTTCCTGGATCTTTTGCACCGAGATGATTTTCACGTTCTTGCCCCGAAGCGGATCCCAATCTCCCGGGAAGGGCGCAGTTTCCTCGCGCGACACCAGAAACAGATCGACCGCAACCGGTGCGGCCTTCGTGCGCGCTAACGGAACGTCCGAAATACCCTCCGGCATCTCCAGGCTGGTGCGCCAGATCCACCCCCGCGACAAGCCCGAAATCCGCACGTGGACCCAGTCCGCATTGAAATCCAACAGCTCAAATTCATCGTGTGCGGTCGCCAAAAACAAAGTCTTGGCATCCAAACTGGGAGACGCAACTACCGGCGTCCCGGTTTTCTTTATCGCGACCAGATTCTTCGGATGAACCTGGTTCTTGAGCACTTCCTCCAAGCTCGCCGCCTCCGCTTGCAGGCTGGCTGCGCTTTGATCGGCAGCTTTGTTCTGCCAATTTTTGGTCTCCGCCGGTTGCTGACCTGACAGGCCCTGTTCCGATGAAGACGAGAACGTGCGCCCGGTTTCCGGCGACTGGGGCATCGGCGCCGAGATCGCAGGTTCCGTGACGCCCGGTTCCGCAACTCCTTTTTCCGGGGTTGCTGGCCGCTTAGCGGACGCTACAGGTGGAGCGGTCACCGGAAAGCCTTGCCTCGAGTTCCCGCTCGAACTCCCACCCGAATTCGTCGCACCAGAATTCGTCGCACCCGCGCTGGTCGCTAGCAGATCGGATAGCTGGTCAAGGAGGTCGGATTCGATCCGGCCATTCGAAATCAGCAGTTGGTATCCGGAATGAGACGGAATTGAATCCGCGTACCATGCCGTCACCTTCGTGCTCACCCGCACCACCGACTCGCCCGACGCAGGCGAACTCACCTGCACCGCCGATTGGTAATACGCCCGCTGGTAACGGTTCAACGGATGATCGCCCGCCAAAGCGAAACCGTCGAGAAGGGGTAGCCGTCCACTCATCGCCGGCTGCAATTCCTTTAACGCCTTTTCCACCGCACTTTTTGGTTGATGAAACGTGCGCTCATATGGGCCGGCTTGGGCGCTACCAGTCTGTACCAGCGTTGTCAAAAGAACAGCCGCCACAGAAGCTGCCACCAGGAACGCCGATGGCGCGGCGTGAACTAAGGCGTGAACTAGGGGTCGAGTGAACGACAAGGTAGCCGATTCTGTTCTCCCCCTCGTCACGGCAGTCGCTCCAACTGATCTCGTCGCATCCATCCTTGATCGCCATCATGGGTCTCAACCCCGTACCAATAGGGTGTTGTGATCTGAATCAGCACTTCAACGCCCGGTTGCAACGATTTCAGCGTGGTGGCGGTGTGGAACGGAGCGGATTTGAGCGGAGCACCGGGCTGCTTGACCAGTCGCTCCAATTGCTCGCGCAGTTCCGCAATGTGTTGTTCCAGTGTTTCACCAGATTCCTGGTAGGTCGGCGCGGGGTAGGGCATTGTGGATGGTGATGACTGTGACGTAGAGGCGGTCGTCTTCGCACCTTCAGGGCTCTCGCCATTCATGCTATCGCTGGCCATCGCAGTCGACGGCGGAGTGCTGAACAGTTCCTTGTCGCTATCGTTGTTGCTACTCACCCCGCCATCTTTGTTGCTGCTCACGTTACTGTCCGGGCTGGTCTTTTGCTTCGCCAACCGTTCCTGTTTAATGCGCAAAGCCTCAGCGGTTTCCTTTTTGACCAACTCGATCGATGCCAGCCGGTCTTGGATGTCCTGGTATTCGGCGCTTTCAACCGAGCCGTTAGAGGGATGCGCCACGCGGCGAAAATCCTCCACGAAGATTGCGTCGATGCGCAGCACCGTATTCTTGTCGCCCTGCGGTTTTACAACGTAGCGCACGGCCAGCGTTCCGACATCGGTGCTGTCTTTGAAATTCCTGGGATCCAGAGCCTGCTTCCGCACCTTGTAGAAAACTCTGCCGTCCTCCGTCCATTTGGGAAATGCCGGCGTAGATGTGGCTGCGACCGCTCCCGCTACGTACTCGTCCTTGTTGTATTCTTTGGTTCCCCGGATGATGGTATCCTGCACCGCTTCTTCCACCACCTGCGCCACTTCCGGCTCGGGCAGCGGAATATTGATGATCAGGCCCTCGCCATACTGGAGAACATTTTTTTCGCGGCCGTGCGAGGGAACCGCCGCTGCCGTGAGCAGAAGAAATGCCGCGGTCATCCGCAGATAGAACGCAGCTCGATGAAACATAGCCCCGTGAAACGCAGCCCAACAAACCAGCCGCTTACCGCGAAAACTCTTGTCCCACATCACGACCAGCTCCGGTGCTCCTGATGCAAGAGTCTCTTACGCTGGGTTCATCGCTGTCAACTGGCGCAGCGAGCACCCTACTTGCCGTTTCTCTGATCACGGTCGGGCGGCATGTCAAAAGATTGTAAAATCCCTTGCACTTCGTTTGTGACGGTAGTACTATTCCCGGCCGGTGGGGTGGTCGGATCACTGGGCCACTTGGACCTTAAATTTCTTGGGTTGGGCGCACGAGCTACTAAGCCTTGTGTTTACGCTTAGCCGCTTCCAATGCGCTCTCGTTTGGGTGTGGTGGGAATTCCGTTTTTGCAAAAATTTGTGACCTTAGACTGAGGAGTGCAGCATGCGTATCTGGGCGCAGTCTCATCTCTGTCAGAAGCCGCAGCGGGTAACCTGTGTCCTCGCCGCCGCTTTCGCGTTTGTCTTCTTGATTCTGGGCGCCAGCCAGTCGGCGAGCGCGTTACCGGCCTTCGCCAGGAAGTATGGACTGCGCTGCTCGGCTTGTCATGAAAGTTGGCCCATGTTGAATTACTTCGGCCAAAAGTTCAAAGACAACGGCTACCAGCTCATGAATGATCGCGACGCTCCGATCTGGCAGAATCCCGGATACTGGCCGGTCACGTTTCGGATCACTCCCATCTGGCATCGCGTCAGCACCAACAAGGTCGCGGTCGACCAAAGCAGCAACGGCGAAGGTAAGATTACCGAGTCCGGCTTTGACCTCAGCGGCCTTGACTTCCACACCGGCGGCACGCTGGAGAAGAACGTTTCCTTCTATGTGCTCCCTTCTTCCGATGCCACCGCCTCCTTCCACTTTGAAACAGTCATGGCCCGGCTCGACAACATCGGCGGCAGTCCGTGGTTCAACGTGAAGCTGGGCAAGTTCGAACTCGACAACCTGCTTTCTGAGAAGCGTATTCTGACGCTCACTGCGAATGGCGGCATTTACCAGCTCTATCACTTCATTCCGGCGGGTGACGGCAACGTCTTCGGGCAAATGGGAGACAACCAGCTCGGCCTCGAGTTGTTGGGGCACTCGTACAGCGATCGCACGCGTTATTCCGTCTCGCTGCTGAGCTCGAACGATGGCCAGGTAGGCTTGCCCTACGGTTCCGAATCTTATTCCACATTCATTACCGGCAGTCAGGCCTTCGATGCTGGCAAGCTCGGGGTGCAACGCCTCGGCTTCTACGTTATGGCGGGCGTAGCGCCAACCTACTATCTCACCACGGGCGGAGCGCCGATTACCGGTTCAGGAACTCAAAACAAGGGCTACAGCCGCGAAGGCTTCGTCGGACAGTTCTACTTCGGCCAGCGTGTTGACCTCACGGTTGTCACCCAGCACGGCGAGGACAGCGCATGGTTTGGCCAAGGGTACGGTGACTTTGTCGATAACCCGAACGCGATCTGCAACACCCCCACCGGAACGCAGCCCTGCAACAACATTCCGGGAACGCAGCTCATCCGGGGCGCGCGCAACCCAACGTGGAATGGCGTTCTCTTCGAACCTCACTATGTAGTCAGTCCGCAAATGATTTTGCTCGCGCGCTATGAAACGATCAGAATGTCGCAACAGTCGACGCCCGGAGCTGCTTCGAGCCTCGGCAACATCTCTACGTACACGTTCGGCTATCGCTACAACCCGTTTATGACGAGCCGCGCCGGCTTTGCCTATCATGGCGAGTACAACTGGTTCCACCAGGACGGAACCTCGCCTGTTACTGCAACTAACTTGACCAGCAGCGAGCTGTTGTTTGGAATTGACTTTGATTTCTAAAGAGAGGGATGACAATGCAAACAAACTTACTCAAGTGCTCGCTGTTGATGAGCGTGGTTGTCGCTCTCTGTTTCTCTACTGCCTCGTATGCGCAACTCACCACATATCAACAGCAAGAGTGGTTACATTCGCCGGCGGCGTCCAGCCACATTGGCAACCTTACCGGCGCCGCCCGCGCCGCCGCCTTGCCGTATCGCCGGTACTGCGTCGGCTGTCACGGCGAACTGGGAGATGGTAACGGCGAGAATGCGGTGTGGTTTGCTACCCCTATGTACGCCCAGCCGCGCAATTTCCAGTTGGCGGTTTTCAAGTGCCGATCCACTCCGACCGGAACTTTGCCCACCGACCAGGATCTCTTCGATACGATTGGCCGGGGGATGGACCGCTCGAATATGCCTCAGTGGACTCCGTTGTCAAAGCAGGAGCGAGCGGATTTGGTTGCGTGGATTAAGCACTACTCGCCGCGCTGGCAGACGGAGAAGGCCGGCACTCCCATTCAAATCCCTCCCGAGCCGGAAATCACGCCAGAGCGGGTCAAGGCCGGGCAAGAAGTGTTCGCCAAGATGCAGTGCTACAAGTGCCACGGCGTGCAAGGTATGGCCAATGGGCCGTCCGCTTCCACCCTCACGGATGATCTCAATCAGCCCATTGCGGCCTTCAACTTTACCGACGGCTCCCGACCCAAATGCGGCGATACCGATCGGGATATCTATCGGATTTTCATGACCGGACTGGACGGCACGCCCATGCCATCATTTGCAGACAACATTAAACCGGACGAGGCGTGGGATTTGGTGTTTTATCTGCGCTCACTGCAGCCGCACAACTCCTTCAACGCCAAAGAGAGGGAGATTGCCAAACAACTGGGGTTGAAGCCGGTTAATCCAAATGCACCAGCACAGTGATTGGGAGGGTAACCCTTCCGATCTTATTCGAACTTAGGAGAAAAGCCATGAAGCAGCAGCGCAACCGCGGTTTGGCCGTGATTCTAGCCACTCTGGTGTTGATCGGTCTTGGAGCGTTAATGATTGGCCAGAAGGCGAGCGCGGCCGGTGGCGGCAAGATTAGCGGCACTGTCAAACTCGATGGCACGGCCCCGCACATGCGGGGTATTGACATGTCAAAGGACCCTTTCTGCGACAAGGCACACGCGAGCAACCCCGCCCATTCGGAGAATGTCGTGGTCGGCAGCGGTAACGGTTTGGAGAATGTTGTTCTCTATATATCCGAAGGTTTGAGTGCCGAGGCGGCCAATGCGAAACCCACCCAGGTTCCCGTATTCGACCAGAAGAACTGCGTGTACACTCCCCACGTGTTGGCCATGGACGTAGGCCAGGATTTCAAAGTGGAGACCAGCGACGCGACGGCCCACAATATTCACCCGGAACCGAATCCTCTGACCGGCAATATCCCATGGAACCAGTCGCAACCGCCAGGGGCTCCGCCGGTGACTAAGAGTTGGAAAACGCCGGAAATGATCCACGTGAAGTGCAATATCCATCCCTGGATGAGTGGCTGGTTCGCTGTGGTCAAGGGTCCGTACGCAACCACCGACGAGAATGGTGCCTACACGATCCAGAATGTACCTCCCGGAAGTTACACCGTGACGGCGTGGCAGGAAACCTACGGTACTCAGACTCAAAAGGTAACGGTTGCTGCGGGCGCGGCAGCAACGGCTGACTTTACCTTTAAGGCCAAGTAAGAGATGCGGTGTGCCTCGGTTACCGGTAGCAAGGGAACGGACAAGGTCAGAAAACCAGCGCCCCGCTTGGCATGTGAATATTGACTTGAGAAGCCTTACTCCGCGGCGCAGAGTTCTGCGCCGGAAAGAGACGGTCGCGCGCCCGGTTTGGCGCGCAACAGAAATGACGGTGGGCGTGCTTGCACACCCAATCAGGTCTGGGGACAAGGGGTGCATATGGAAACTGCGATCGGAGTATTTGCTTCGCGCGATCACGCGGAGAGAGCGGTCAAGGAGTTACGGGAACGGGGCGTGCCGGAAGAGTCCATCGTTTTCTTAACGCGCTCGGAAAACGAAGCCAAATCCATTGCGAAGGAACTGGGCGCGTTTGTGGGAGGCTTCGTGGGCGGAGCCGCCGGGTTGACAACCGGGGTGGTGGCTGCAACGCTGCTCCTTCCCGGGATCGGAACGGTATTCGCGCTGGGGATCGGAGCCGCCGCGCTGCTCACGGGCGCGAGTGCGGGCGCGGGTGCCGGTTCCGCGGTCGGATCGGCGTCAACCCACGAGGCGGACGCGCCGCGCCCGACAGAGGCTGAAAAGTCCTCTGAGGACGTGGCCTTCTTCCAGGAAGTGCTCAAAGAAGGGCGTTCGCTGATTGTGGTTCGGACAGAGTCAAAGGAACTTGCGAATTCCGCGTGCTCCGTTCTTGACCGGCTGGGAATGGCAATGGAAGGACGGAGCCCCGTCACGATGCAAACCACCGCCCGCCAGGTGGGCGAAGTCACCATCCTGGACATCAGCGGAAGAATTACGGTGGGCGAGGGAAATGTCATTCTTCGCGAGATTGTTCGCGATCTGGCGGGAAAAGGCGCCAAGGCGATCGTGCTGAACCTGGGCGAAGTTCAGTACGTCGACAGTTCTGGAGTCGGGGAGTTGGTCAAGGCGCACACCACGATTCGGAACCAGGGTGGGCAATTGAAACTCAC
>JBEKWX010000173.1:0-7653 GCA_049512675.1 Terriglobales bacterium
ACGTGCGGCGATTTTACCGAAGAAGGAAACGGCCGGCATCGGCCGGCAAAAATTCCCGCTCCCGCAAACTCGGGAGCCTCGTCGCTGCCCTCGAACAGCCACTGCATTCCCAGGCAGATCCCAAGGAACGGCTTGCCGGCGCTCGCGCCTTGCAGCACGGCGTCGCGCAAGCCCGTGTTGTCGAGCGCGCCCAACGCGGAGAAGTGACCGACCCCAGGCAGCACGATCTTTTCCGCCGCCGCAACGGTTTCAGGCTGCGTGGTTAAAACAACGTTCGCGCCAAGATAGTCAAACGCTTTCTTCACCGAATTCAAATTGCCGGCGCCGTAATCCACGATCGCGATCGTCGGCGCTCTCATAGAAGGCCCGATCATAGAAGCCCCTTGGTGCTCGGCAGCATGCGTCCCAACCGGCGGTCGCGCGAGCAGGCAACACGCAGAGCGCGCGCAAAAGCTTTGAACAGCGCTTCGATCTTGTGATGGCTGGAGCGCCCGTATAGCACGCGCGCATGAACATTGGCGCGCGCGCCGCGGGCGAAGCCCTCGAAGAAGTCGCACACCAGTTCCGTTTGCAGATCGCCGACTCGCGCCGCTCGAACCTTAGTCTCGACCACGGCCACCGCGCGGCCGCCAAAGTCCACCGCCGCCAGTCCGAGAGTCTCGTCCATGGTCATCAGAAAATAGCCGGCTCGCCAGATGCCGCGCCGGTCGCCCATAGCGCGGTCGAACGCCTCACCCAACGCGATTCCCACATCTTCCACGGTGTGGTGCTGATCCACATCCAGGTCGCCCCGAGCGGCGAGTTTCAAATCGAATCCGCCGTGCCGCGTGAACAGTTCGAGCATGTGGTCGAGAAAACGGATTCCGGTGGAGACTTCGTACTTTCCGCGGCCGTCGACGTTGAGGGCAATTTGAATTTCCGTTTCCGCGGTTTTGCGATGCAGTTTAGCTTTCCTCACGACTGCACCTCGTTTGGAAACGGCCTCCGCAACCCGGTTCGCAACCCAATTTGATTGATTACGTCGCGCATAGCAAGAATGAGAGTTTGCGTGTGTTCGTCCGTCCCCACGGTGAGGCGGACGCAGCCTTCGCATCCCGGATCAAAGTGCCGGTCGCGCACCAGAATTCCGCGATCGCGCAGCGCGCGAACAAATTCCGCGTGGCCTAAGCCGATGCGGACCAAGACAAAATTCGCGTGGCTCGGCCAGTAATGCAGAGCGAGACTGCCAAGTTCCAGCTGTAGTCTCTCGCGATTGCGTCGCACCTGCGCAACATAGCCGTTCACATATTCCTGATCGTGAATCGCCGCCGGAAGAATTGCGAGCGCTGCCACGTTGACGCTGTAGGGCGAGGCAACGCGACGCACCATCGCCATCTGTCGCGCGTCTCCCGCAAGGATGCCAATTCTCAGACCGGCAAGTCCGTAGGCCTTGGAAAAAGTGCGCGCCACGAAAAGATTCTCGATTTGCCGGGTGCGGTCAATGATCGTTTCTCCGTGAAATTCGAAATACGCCTCATCGACGAGCACGGCCGCTTGCGGCGCTGCTTGCGCAATCTGAGTGAGGACATTGCCCGCCACCGCGGCTCCGGTCGGATTGTTAGGATTCGCCACGGCGATGAGCCGCGTGCGCGGGCTAATTTGAGCGAGCAGTTGCTGCGTGGGAAATACAAAATTGTCGCTGGCAGGCACCTCGATAACGCGCGCGCCTTCGGCCAAAGCAAAGATCGCATACATGGCGAAGGTTGGCACAACAATAAGCGCTTCGTCCCCCGGGTCGAGATACGTGGAACAAAGCAGATGAATCGCTTCGTCAACGCCGTTCGTAAGCAAGACCTGCGCCGGATCGAGTCCGAGAAAACGCGCAACCAGTTTTTCCACCGGCTCACGCTCGGGATAACGCGCCAGGCAATCGGCATCGAGCGATCGCAGCCCGGCCAACACGCGCGGCGAACATCCGATTGTGCTCTCGTTGAAATCAAGGCGCAGTCCGGTGCGGCCAGCCAACGGGGGCCGATAAACGTGCAACTTCTTTACCGCATCGCGAGCTTCAAGCATGGGAGCACCTCACTCGGAACGCCTCCGCGTGTCCTGTCAATCCTTCGGCAGTTGCCAGCGTAATACCCGGCGGCCCGATCCCGCGGATTCCTGCACTCGACACTTGCTGACAGCCAATGACGCGTACGAAATCAAGCACGCTGAGGCCGCCACGCACCCGAGCCATCGCACCCGTGGGCAGCACATGGTTTGGTCCGGAGATATAGTCGCCCGCGGCCTGAGGTGTGAACTCATCCAGGAAAACCGCACCCGCATGCTGAACTGCCGGCGCCAACGCCGCCGGAAGCGTGAGATGCTCGGGCGCAATGCGATTCGACGCTTCGACGGCCTGTTCAAGCGAAGCAACCAAAAGAATGGCGCCGCGCCGGGAGAGCGCTTCGGCGCCAATCGGGTTTTCGCGCACGCGCGTGCGCACCTCGTTCTGAACTTTTTTCGCCAACGCGCGTGAAGTTGTTATGAAGACGCACAGCGCGTCGGGATCATGTTCCGCCTGCGCCACCAGGTCGGATGCGATGCAAGCCGGATCGCCATCTGCGCTGATGACGACAGCTTCGGTGGGACCGGCCAGAAATTCAATGGCGCAATCGAAAGCCACCAATTTCTTGGCAGCGGTGACGTAGCGGTTGCCCGGGCCAACGATCTTGTCCACGCGCGGAATCTCTTCAGTTCCATAAGCAAGGGCAGCAATCGCCTGCGCTCCGCCGACGCGGTAGAACTCGCGCACGCCGAGGAATCCCGCCGCCGCCAGCGTCGCCTGCGCCGGGCGCGGAGACGCCACGCGAATCTGCCGAACGCCGGCAACCTGCGCCGGAATCACTGTCATGAGCACCGTGGAAGGCAAAGGATAGCGCCCGCCTGGGACATAGCATCCGACCGATTCCAGAGGGCGCACCAACTGGCCCACGCTGACGCCAGGCTGAATTTCGCGCCGCCACTCATTGAATGCCCCGGCCGCCTGCCACTCCGCATAGCGACGGATATTGCCTGCAGCCTGCTCAATAGCGTTCTGCAACGCAATATCCGTTTGCTCCCAAGCCTGGTGGAGCTCATCTTCAGAAACACGCAACGGCTCGCCCTCGCCCAATCCGTCCCAACGTGTGGCGTAGCGGCGCACGGCGCGATTGCCGTTACGCCGGACGTCATTCACAATGCGCCGCACCGCCGGTTCCACCTCGGCCAGATCGGTAGCACCGCGCCCGGCCAGCGCCGTCACCAGGCGAGCCTGCGCGGGGCCTTCGAAAATGCGCATGGCGCCATCGCGCACCACCTTACTGCGCCTCGCCTTGTCGCCCGCCGCCCGATCCCGCATCACATCACCACCTTATTCAGCGGATATTCGACGATGCCCTGAGCGTTGGCCTGCTTCAGCTTCGGAATCAGCGCCCAGGCGGCCTGCTCCTCAATCACCGTGTTCACCGCGACCCACTCGCCATCGGCCAGGGGCGCGACTGTCGGATTCTGCAGCGCGGGCAGAAGACCGAGAACACCGGGCAAGTCTGGCTTGCGCACGTTAAGCATCAGACCGACCCGCCCCAGTGCGGCGATAGCCCCACTCAGCATGACCGCCAGGTTCTCAATCTTTTGCCGCCGCGCCGGATCGGCCCAGGCGGCCGTGTTCGCGACCAGTTGCGTATTCGACTCCAGGACGGTCTCGAGGATTCGCAAATGATTGGCGCGCAGTGAACTTCCCGTCTCCGTCACTTCGACAATGGCGTCCGCCAGCAAAGGCGGCTTCACCTCGGTTGCGCCCCAGGAGAACTCGACGCGCACGTCAACCTTCCGATTCGCGAAATAATTGCGCGTGAAACTGACCAACTCAGTGGCAATGATTCGGCCGGCAAGGTCTTCGAGTTTCTGGAAACTCGATTCCTCCGGGACGGCCAGCACCCATTTGACCTTGCCCATGCTTTGCTTGGCATAGATCAGGTCGCAGACCTTGACCACATCGAGGCCGCTTTCGAGCACCCAGTCCAGGCCAGTCAAGCCCGCATCCAGCGCGCCGTGCTCGACATACCGCGCCATTTCCTGGGCACGAATCAGCATGCATTCGATTTCCGGATCATCCGTGGCGGCGAAATAAGAGCGGGCGTTGGTATACACGCGCAGTCCGGCGCGCGTGAACAGACTCAGCGTCGCTTCCTGCAAACTTCCTTTAGGAATCCCCAGTCGCAATTTCATCGCTCCGCCCTCTCTTGCCCATCCTTCTCCTGTCCCACCAGCGCGCTTCCCAGAGGAAGTTCCTGCATAAAGCAAGACCGTGTCCCGGTGTGGCAGACCTTGCCCTCGCCCAGCACACGGACGCGCAACAGCACCGTATCCCGGTCGCAGTCAGTCCAGGCGGCAACCACCTGCAGACGATTGCCGGAAGTTTCTCCCTTGGTCCACAGGGTCTGGCGGGTACGGCTGTAGAACGTCACGAATCTATTGTGCAAGGTCATATCCAGCGCCTGCCGGTTCATAAAGCCCACCATCAGCAGCTCCCCGGTGCCCGCATCCTGAATAACGGCCGGAACCAGGCCTTGCATCTTGTCGAAATCGATCTCCATCGAACCCTCCTAAATCTTCGCTAAAGAATCGCGGTTCAAGAATCGTGTGCCCGATTTGCAAAGCTCGCACGACAGCAAAAAGCCCGCTGGGCGAGTTCCGCGCCAGCGGGCTTGGATTCCTATAAGTGCTCTTGGTTATCCGATGTCCCCCGCCGACACGCTCGTCGCATGGTGATGATGGCGATGGTGATGAGTCAGCGAAGTCATACTGGGCACGATACTAGGGCAGTGGAGATAGGGTTGTCAATCGGTTTCTGGGATGAAGATTCTCTCCCCGCCCCGGCCGGAATTGGCCACCTGTCACCAGATGAGTCTCAGCCCTTTGTAAAGGCTGAATTTTTCGTCAGAGGTCAGAATGGGAATCTTCTCGGACAAGGCCTGGGCAATGATCTGCCGATCAAAGCGGTCAGCATGGTGAAGGGGCAAGTCGAACAACTGGAATGCATGATCGGCGGTGTAAGGAAGAATGCGGATGTTCAGAGCCGCAACCGCCTGGCGCACGACATCGGCTGAGACTCTCAACTTGCCCAGGGCGGTCTTGATTGCGATCTCGGAAAGCGAAATAGCGCTCACCTCGAGAACATTTTGTGCGTTCTCTAAAACGGTGGTGGCGCGTTTGGTAAGCCGTTCCGGCGATTCCACCGCGTAGATCAGAATTGCCGTGTCCAGAAGGACGCGCACTTCAACCACGCCCCACGAGGAAGGCTTCCACTTCTTCGTCCGTCATGGGCTTCCACCAGTTCGGGTCGAGGATCTCGATCTTCCCCTTAAGTGTTCCGAGCGTCCTCTTCTTGCGGGTCGGCACTAGTGTGCGCACTATATCCACTACGGGTACACCCCTGCGGCAAATGGTCACAGGCTCTCCGTCCTCCACTGCCTTAATCAATTCCGGAAGTTTGTTCTTGGCATCTGCGACACTGACTTGCATAACCGTATTATAGCTATCTAAGATAGCTATGTAAACCGCGCGGCAAACTCCCACACCCGCCTCAACAGGCGGTAACGAGAAAGTGAGGCTCACCGCCAGCCCCTATCCGTTCGCTTGAAAGCCAAAACTCGGTGTACCCGACTCCGCCCCCCTTGCTATCCTTAATGAGGACCAAGGTTTGCTGAGAGCTGAGAGCTGACAGCTGACAGCTAAGCCGGTCCGCGAGTTACCACGCCCATGCAAATGGTGTTCGACGTTTTCGCGCAGATTTTCGGCACCCTCTGGGCGCACAAGCTGCGTTCGTTCCTCACCATGTTCGGCATCGCCTGGGGAGTCGGCTCCTTGCTCCTGCTGGTCGGTCTCGGCGAAGGCTTCCGCACCGGCAACAAGCGCAACCTCTCGGACATGGGCGAAAACATCATGTGGCTCTACCCCGGCCGCGCTCCAGTCGTTGCAGGCAGCATGAACTCCGCCCGCTCCTACCGCATCACCTACCAGGATTACCTCGACATCCGCAGGGAATCTCCGCACATTCGGGCCGTCTCTCCCGTTCTCAACACCGACGACGTGCATGCCGTCAGCGAGTTCGCCAGCGCCAGCGGCCTGCTCACAGGCGCCGAACCGCAATACAGGGGAATTCGCTTCCTCCCGCTGAAACTGGGGCGCTGGCTCAATGACCTTGACGAAGTTCAGAAACGCGACGTCGTCGTCCTCGGCGATGAGATGACGCACCACCTTTTTCCGGGACGCCCCGCCGTCGGCTCGTTCATTCTGCTCAACGACCATCGCTTTGAAGTGATCGGCACTTTGCTCCGCGTCGGCCGCGGCGACAACAACTCCACCAACATGCGCTGCTACCTTCCCTTCCAGGTCATGCGCAGCGAGTTCCCGCTCAAGGGCGAAGAGGCCTACGACGCCATTTCCTTCCTCAACTTTCAGCCTCGCGTCGCCGACGAACACCTGCTCGCCGAGGATGAGGCTCGCCGCGTCATCGCCCGCAATCACCACTTTGATTATCACGATGAAGACGCCTTCGAAGTTGAGGACACCGTCCAGCAGGCGCAAATGATGGGCACCATCTTCGATGCCATGAACGAATTCCTCGGCACCGTCGGCCTGGTCACGCTCGCTCTCGGAGCCATCGGCGTGATCAACATCATGCTCATCGCCGTTACCGAGCGCACCCGCGAAATCGGATTGCGCAAAGCTCTCGGCGCCACCAACCGCAGCATCATGCTGCAATTTTTTGCCGAGGGCGTTCTGCTCACGCTGGTCAGCGGACTCATCGGCATGGCCCTGGCCGGCGGCTTCATGGCCCTGCTCGGCAATTACAACGGCCCCGGAGGCTTCGATCCGCCGCGGCTGGTTCCAAAAACCGCGATCCTCGCCATCGCCAGCCTGACGCTAGCCGGCGTCGCCGCCGGACTCTATCCCGCGCGTAAGGCCGCACGCCTGGAACCAGTCGAGGCTCTGCGGCAGGAGTAAAGACATTTGTAATTGGTAATTTGTAATTGGTAATTTGCACTATCGCAGGTTTTAAATTGCAAATTACAAATCACAAATTCTATGATCCGCGATCTGCTCCAGGAGTCCTACGACGCCATGCGCCACAACCGGCGCCGCACCGCCCTTACCATGCTGGGCATGGCCTGGGGCATCGCCACCGTCGTCATGCTCCTCGCCTACGGCGATGGTTTCGGCCGTGCTTGCGCCAACATCTTTGCCAACTTCGGAACCAGGCTCTTCATCGTGGTTCCCGGCCGCTCCTCCATGCAGTCCGGTGGCGAGAAGGCAGGCGCGCAAATCCGCCTCACCCTGGACGACCTCGATCTGCTCACTGCCAACGTCCCACAAATCACCCAGATCACTCCCGACTGCTTTAAGAAAGCGACCGTGCAATACGACACGCGCTCTTACAACATCAACGTCAACGGCGAATACTCCAACACCATCGCCATCCGCGCTCTCACCCTGGCCCAGGGACGCTTCTACAACCCCCAGGATCAAACGCAGCACGCGCGAGTCGCCGTCATCGGCTCCGACACCAGGGAAAAACTTTTCTCCGGACGCAACCCCCTGGGCGAGCACATCCGCATTGACGGCATCAGCTTTGAAGTCATCGGC
>JBEKWX010000174.1:0-7637 GCA_049512675.1 Terriglobales bacterium
CTACTCCAGAATCAGTCCCCATTCCCAGCCGAGGTCTTCCCCTTGTCGCATATGATCTCGCTCTCTCCGGAAACCTGCACAAACGCTTCGCTGGGTTACCCTTCATGAATAAGGCGGGCTAGTAGCCATTAGCTAGTAGCTAGCCGCTGGCGGCTTCCTGATACAATTTCGCCGTGTTCCCTCACAAATTTCTGATTATCACGGCGGCCATGGGTGCGGTGGCTTCCGCCCAGCAGCCTCCGGCCAGCGTCCAACAGCCCCCGGTGAAAGTGAACGTCATCAACGTGTGCGCACCTACGGCCGACGAGCAGAGAGAATTATCGTCGGCGCTGGCCAAAGTACCGGGCAAGCCGGTGTTCGCCGCGGACTACGAAGTGGCTCGCGGGCGTTCGACACTCGACCCGAGCACTCCAATCCCCGGCATGCAACCCTTACCGCCCGGTGCGGTCTCGGCGGCCGACTGGGTCCGCGTTCGGCGCGAGTTCCCCGGTTCCACCCTGTTCAGCACTGTCCAATACTCGTTCAGCGTGGATTCGAAGAATATGGTGGAGACGCTCGTGCTGCGCGTGCGCGAGCCCAAAGATGTGATGCAGATTTCGATTGAGGACAGCGCATCCGCGGTTGTTTCCGCGAGCGTGATGTTGTCTTCCAGTACGCCGGTTTCGCGCGTCCGACTGGAGCGCTTTGGGAAGTCGTCAGTGGCGCTGGCGCGGTGCTCGGGAGAAGAGGGAAGTCCGGCGACGGATCAGACCGCGTACGAACCCATCTTTCACGCCGCCTCTTCGATTATGGGGCTATATCGCGATGCTCTGGGCGCGCGCAAATTGGTGCCCGAGGAACTGGCTCGCCTGGGCGTGGGGACCTCGGTCAGAACAACGACCAAGGCGGGTGCGAGCAGCAAGAAGAACCCGTAGTTTGTCCCGTCGGAGTGCGGTCTGAAGCGAAATCTATTTTTCAGAATCTATCTACTAGCTCTGTTTCTTACCACTATGGACATACGCAATGTTGTGATCATGGGCTCAGGATGCGCCGGCCACACCGCCGCCCTCTACAGCGCCCGCGCCAACCTCAAGCCACTCGTAATCGAAGGCCATGAACCGGGTGGACAATTATCGATGACAACGCTGGTGGAAAATTTCCCCGGCTTTCCCGAAGGTATCCAGGGGCCAGAGCTGATCGAGAACATGCGCAAGCAGGCCATGCGCTTTGGCGCCGACTATCACGTGGGCTACGTGGTCAAAGCCGACTTGAGCAAGCATCCATTCGAGGTCAGCTTCGGTAAACACACCATCCACACGCGAACGCTTATTATTGCCAGCGGAGCGTCGGCGCGCTGGCTCGGCCTGCCGAACGAGCATGCGCTGATCGGCCACGGCGTCTCTTCCTGCGCGACTTGCGATGGCTTCTTTTTCTCGGGCAAGGAAATCGCGGTGATCGGCGGCGGCGACTCCGCCATGGAAGAAGCGACATTTCTGACGCGCTTCGCGAGTAAGGTGACGCTCATCCATCGTCGCGAGCAGTTTCGCGCTTCGAAAATCATGCTCGATCGTGCCCGCGCTAATCCGAAGATCGCGTTTCTCACCGATACCGTGGTCGACGACGTTCTCGATGTCAGCAAGAAGGAAGTCACCGCCCTGCGTCTGCGCAATCTGAAGAGCGGCGAAAGCTGGGATTTCCCTACGAGCGCGATGTTTCTTGGGATCGGCCACATCCCGAACGCCAAGATTTTCGCGGGCCAGCTCGAAACCGATGCCGATGGTTACCTGGTCACGCAGAAGAACGTCTTCACGCGAGTGCCGGGCGTGTTCGCGTGCGGCGACGTGCAGGATCGCCGCTATCGTCAAGCTATCACCGCCGCTGGTTCCGGCTGCATGGCGGCGCTGGAGGTGGAAAAATTTCTGGAAGAAGAAGGGCTCTGAGGGCGAGTTTCGACCGAAACGCTAAAAAAATCTTCACCACAGAGGACACAGGGGTATACAGGGGAAACCCAAGAATCTGATTACCCCGTGTACCTCTGTGTCCTCTGTGGTTAAGGTTTTGTTTCCGCGCGCAACACGCGCTGCCGCGTGGCAACCGGCAGCGTCTCGCAGGCCGTGCGCAGCACCAGTCGCGGTGCATTCTTCCGGATCTTCATCAGGTACGGCACGGTGCGCTTCGGATCGGCCTTAGCCGTCTCGCGCAATAGCCAGCCCAATCCCTTCTGCACCATGTCGTCTTCCTCCTTGTCATGCAGCAATTGATTCGAAAGGCGCACGATCTGTTCAAAGAAGCGCTGCTCACGCGCTCCCCGGATCAGTGCCACACAAGCGGCGCGCCGCCGCCAGTGATTTCGCGACTTCGCCCACAGGAAGACCTGTCGGCAACGGGCAGGGTCGGCGGCCACCATCGGCGCCAGGAGATAATGCGCCAGCGCGTCGTGATCGGCCCAACTGGTAACACGGTCGAGCCAGGAGGCAAAGAGTTGGAATTCTGTGTCGCCGAAATTCTGCGTCTGATTTTCGAGCAGAAAAACAGCCATCACCTTCTCTTCAAGAATCCGGCCGGAGAAAAGTTTGTCGGCCACCTGCACCAGGAAATCCATGCCCCGTTCGCGGCTGATGCTGCGCCGGAACCGCACCGCGAATTTTCTTAGTTCGGCCGTATACCAGCCGCGCGACTTTATGACTTCCTTGAAAAAGTGCTGGACTTCTTCCGAGTGCGGCGCCGACCCGCCGTCCTTCAGGACGCGCCGGATGTGGTCGGCAATGTAGCGGGGAGTGATTTCGCGCCTGGACATGTTCTCCTCTGGGGCAACGAACAACGAGCGCCTCCGCTCCTCAGTTTGCGGAGAATTGCTCATGATAAAAGGAGTTCCAGGCGAATGCTGTGACCTAGCGTCACTGTTGACTGTGACCGAAGAGCCAGCTACTTTGCGGGAGCTGTATTGCCCGTTCTCAACGCCTTGTCATAAATCCAGAGCACCGCGGCCGTGGCCAGGCCGACCGCCGTCACGCTCCACCAGATCCGCTCCGGCTGATGAGTGACTTCTCCGAAGTGGTGAACCAGTGTGCCGCCAAACCAGCCACCGATGAGCGATCCAATTCCGATTGGCAGGAACGCGAAACCCATGTACGTGCCCTGCTGTCCGGGGGGCGCGAGGCGCGAAATGTATTCGTAATAGCGCGGAGACAGAGTGATTTCGCCGAGCGCCAGCACAAACAGAGAAAGCACCGCGCCCCAGAGCGTCGGCCGCAGCGCGAGGATCACCCACGAAACAGAGGTGATCACCGTGCCCAAAATCACGGCCTGAAATGCCGGAATCCTGCGAGTCATGTAATTGACCGCGAGCGTAAGGCAGATGACAGTCAGCCCATCGGTCACGAGAATCTTCTCAACGTCGGCCTGAGAATTGATATACCTGTGAATGTACCCAGGCAAACTGATGTACTGCTGCCAGAACACCACCCAGTACCCGGTGAAAAGCACAAGGAACCACATAAACCGGCTGATTCCGGCGAGCACAAGAAGCAAGAGCCCGACCCAGATCCACCAAGGGACGCTGTGTGCGGGAAAGATGAACAGAGCCACACGCAGCAACAGCGCAACCATCAACACCGGCAAAACCAGGCGGTAATTGCTCACGACGATGCAGAAGTTCCGCGCAACCGTCGCGATGGAAGGCGGAGGCGCATCTCCAGCCTTGCGCGGTTCCCGGAAGAAAATGATGACCACGAAGAACATCGCGAAGACACTGAGCGCCGCGACGCGGTAAACATTCTCGACGCCCAGATGGCGGTGGGCCCAGGAAGCACCATACGGTCCCGCAGCGCCGCCGATGTTGACCATCGTGTAATAGATCGAGTAGCCGATGGAGCGAACGTTCTCCTTGGAGGCGCGTGCCGTGGTGCCCACCACGCACGGTTTCACCATCGAGATGCCGAGAGCAGGGAGGATCAGAATGCAGCCGACAAACAAGCCGAGCGGCACCGCATTGCGCACTGGCGCCAGCCAGGACGCCCCAATCGATCCGATCAGGAAGTAGGCTGCGGCCAGGATCAGGTAGGCTATCGAAAGCGCACGGCGGAAGCCAAGGCGATCGGCGGCCGCTCCTCCGAAGATGGCGAGAAACCATACCATGCCGCCGAACAAGCCCGTCAGAGTTCCGGTCTGTTCGGTGGAGAAATTCAGCGTCTCCTGCAGGTAAAGGGCAAGCGAAGCGAAGGCCCCGTAGTAGGAAAGACGTTCGAAGATCTCGCTGATGTTCGCGACCCAGAAGGGCCGTTCGAAGCCGGTGCGGATCTCGTGGAAGCGTTCGGAAAGGGTCAAGCCTGCTCCTGAAAATCGTTGCTCCTGAGGCTGCGGCTCCTGATGCCGGCTTCAGATTTTCAAACGCTTTCGGACTTCTTCTGCCGACAAGCCCGCCACGCGGATCACCTTATTCCGGCTGGCCTGGCCGGCTGCAATAGTAACGGAGGAACGCGGCAGGTTCAAAAGTTTTGCGAAAAAATCAACGCAGGCTTCGTTGGCTTTGCCGTCGACGGGAGGGGCTGTGAGGGCTAGTTTTATTGCGTCGCCTACTTCGCCGGTGATGGCATTCTTCTTTGCGCGGGGTTGGACTTTGACCGCGAAGGTGGCTCCGTTGGGCGAATTCGTTATCGCTGCCATCGAAAGGCTCTACCACGGAGGGCACAGAGGTACACAGGGAAATGCAATGTTCATTCTTAGAATTCCCCTGTGTACCTCTGTGCCCCCTGTGGTTAAGTTTTTGCTCGTTCCCCGAAAATCGCCGTCCCTACGCGCACGCACGTTGCTCCCTCTTCAATTGCTACTTCGAGATCGTGCGACATACCCATGGAAAGAACAGCGGTGCCGATTTTCGGCAGCTCACGCGCGGCGATGCTGTCTCGAAGCTGACGGAGCTGACGAAAGTAAGGTCGCGAGCCCTCCGGGTCTTCTGTATAAGGCGGGACCGTCATCAGACCTTGGATTTTCAGATTTCCCCACTGGGGCGCGCCTTGCAGAATCTGCTCCAGTTCGTCGGAGCCGGGTGCGACTCCGTTTTTTTCTTTTTCGCCGCCCACATTGATCTCGACCAGGACGGATAGTGTCTTGCCCGCGCTTTGCGCGAATGTATTCAGTTTGTCCGCCATCCGCACCGAGTCAACGGAATCCACCGCGTCAAACAACTCCGCCGCCTTCGCGGCTTTATTTGTTTGCAGATGTCCGATCAGGTGCCATTCGATGTCACGCAAGTCACGCAAAGAAGTTGCCTTTCCTGCGAACTCCTGCACTCTGTTTTCGCCGAAAACGCGCAGCCCGGCAGCGTACGCCTCGCGGATGCGTTCAGCTGAAAAAGTCTTGCTCACAGCCATCAGTGTGATTTCGTCCGCAGCGCGTGCCGCCCGCCGCGCTGCAGCCGCGGTCTGTTCCCGCACCCTAGCAATATTTTCTGCGATCGACATTTGTGAGTCGCTGAAATGAACGTGGTGGAGCCGCGCTGCACTCGGCTTGGACGGGGCAGAGCCCCGTCCCCACACGAGCATCCGCCCACGAACATTACATTATTGCCGTCGGCGGGGCCGGATCCTCGGGCCGTCCTGCGTTGGCCAGCGGAACTCGGATCATGACTATCGCCAGCACGGCTAGCGCGGCGAGCGCCAGAAGAAATGGCGGGGTCCACTGGACGAGCGTTACGTCGCGGCCAGAGCCCACCAGGGCCGCGATGAGCAGGCCGCACAGCGCCTCGCCCGCGATCAGACCCGAGGCGGTCAGGACGCCGGCGTTTTCCACGCGCGCCTTCTGCGCATCGTTCAAGCCACGGCGATCGCGCAACTTGTCGGTGAGCCAGCGAATCACGCCTCCAACAAAAATGGCGAACGTTGTGCCTAACGGCAGATACATACCGACCGCGAAAAGCATCACGCTTTTCACCTCGATCATGATCATCGCCAGTCCCAGCAGGATGCCGACGATCACGAGCGGCCACGCCATATCGCCGCCCACGATTCCCTTGGAGAGCATGGCCATCAATCCCGCCTGCGGGGCCGGGAGCGCGGGGCTGCCGAAGGTGTATGCCTTGGCGAGGATCGCGATCGGGAAGAACAGAACGAGCGACGCCACGACGATGCCGAAAAGATCTCCAATCTGCATTCTGGAGGGCGTTCCACCGAGGATGTGTCCGACCTTCAAGTCTTGCAACATCTCACCCGCCACAGCGGATGAAACGCACACTATTGCTGCTACTCCAAGTACGGCTGCAACTCCACCAGTTCCGGAAACGCCGAGCGCGACCATGAGCAGCGCTGCGATTACCAGCGTGCACAGCGTAAGTCCCGAGACTGGATTATTCGACGATCCGATCATGCCGACCAGGTTTCCAGAAACCGCGGCGAAGAAAAATCCGACGATGATCATCACGCCGGCCGCGACCAGGCAGCCGGATAATATCCGTGTACTGGAAAGCGTGCCGGCTGCGCTGATGAAATAGTAGTAGAGCAGAATCATGGCCACGAATACGACGCCGATGCCGGCAAACACTGCCTTGGCGGGCAGGTCACGCTCGGTGCGATTGGCAGCGGCGTGCGCCGCCGCCGACTTTTTCAGATCGGAGACAGCACGGCCCATGCCGAGGGCCAGCTGTTTACGCATCTTGAAAAGCGTGTAAGACGCGCCCACCAGCATTCCGCCGACCGCGATCGGCCGCACAATCGAAAAATAGATGGCTTGCGCCAGTAGCGGCCAGGCGATGGTTTCGCCCTGCGGCATCGAGGCCTGGATGTAGGGACCGATGGTGAAGGTTAGGAGTGGAACGAGCAGGCCCCAGGCCAGCAAGCCTCCCGCGAAGTTCAGGGCGGCGAGTCTGGGGCCGATGATGTATCCCACGCCGAGATAGGCAGGACTAATGTCGGGTGCGGTCATCAATGTAGCGCCGCCGGTAATCGTGGTGGCTACGTTTGGATTCGTGCTGGTGCGGAGCAGCAACTTTTTTCCGAGGTCGCTGATCTTCACGGGGAAAGTGTTGTTGGGATTGAAAACATTGACCGCTCCGAGCAGATACATGAACGCGCCGAAGCCCATGTTGGCAAACAGAATCTTCGCGGCTTTGGCTCCCTGTTGGCCGGCCTTGTGAATCTCGGAGGCGGCCACGGATTCGGGAAAGGGCAGGTCGGGATCCTCCACCATCACCCGGCGCAGGAGGGTCACGAACAGGATGCCGAGCGTCCCCCCGATCATCATCAGGGCCACTGATTTCCAATATTCTGGTGCGCGGACACTCGGGGCGAGCGTCGGCCACAGACCGGCCATCACAAAAGCAGGGATGGTGAATATGGCGCCGGCCGCTACCGACTCGCCGATCGAGCCCACGGTTCGCGCGATGTTTTCTTCCAGCAGCGAACCCTTCATCAACCTCAGTAGTGCCATCGAGATGACGGCTGCCGGATAGGTCGCGGCAATCGTCATCCCCGCTTTGAGCCCGAGGTACGCGTTCGCCGAGCCCAACAGGGCGGTCAAGAACAGCCCGATCAGTACGGCCCTGAAGGTAAACTCCTTCATTTCCATCGATTCCGGAACATAGGGGCGATGCTTGCGGGGGGCTTCAGTATTCGCCGCAGGTGCGCTCATGACGACCTCGTGGTCAACAGGAATTTCATTGATTC
>JBEKWX010000175.1:0-8403 GCA_049512675.1 Terriglobales bacterium
TCGAACAACGCCATGATCTCGTTGCCGGTTTGTGAGTCGAGATTGCCGGTCGGTTCGTCGGCGAGGATGATGGCCGGCTTATTGACCAGAGCGCGGGCGACGGCCACGCGCTGGCGCTGTCCACCGGAGAGTTCGTTGGGCTTGTGGTTCATGCGGTCTTCCATGCCGACCGATTTAAGTGCGGCCTTGGCGCGCTGGGCGCGCTCTTCGGAAGGAACTCCGGCATAGATCAGGGGCAGTTCCACGTTGTGCAGCGACGTGGCACGGGCCAGCAGATTGAAGGTCTGGAAGACAAACCCGATTTCCTTGTTGCGAATGCGGGCCAGTTCGTCGTCGTCTAGTTCGCTGACCAGTTGTCCGTTGAGCCAGTATTGGCCTTTGGTTGGCGAGTCGAGACAGCCGATCAGATTCATCAGCGTGGACTTGCCGGAGCCGGACGGCCCCATGATGGCGACGTATTCGTTGCGCTGGATGCGCAAGCTGATGCCGCGCAGCGCATGCACCTGTTCCGAGCCCATATCGTAGCTCTTCCACAGATCCTCGGTGGTGATCATGTAGGCGTTGGGCGCAGCCCAATTCGCGGGCTTATCGATTGGGAATATCTCGGCAGTCGCCATCTTGCTCTCCTTCTCCGGATCGGGCACGCACGCTCCTATAGCGGTTCTATGTTCGACGTTCCAACTCGTTAGAAGTTAGACCGCAGCCCCTAAAGGGGCGCCTCTTTCGAGGAACTTGCGGTATCGCTAAAGCGATACCCTGATACGAAACGTAAGTAGAGAGCCGGGCGTCCCCGCCCGGCCGGACGGGCGAGACGCCCGTCCCTGCACTAGCTGCCTTCGTCTTCTTTTTTCGGGGCCGAGTTATCTATTTTGACACTCGTTCCCGGCTTCAGGGTACGTAAAACCTTGTAGCTGCCGGTGATCACTTCGTCACCCTTTTGCAAGCCCTTGGTGACCTCGATATCAGTGGTGCCGCTGATGCCGGTATCGACCGGAACAAATACTGCTTTCTTGTTGCGAATCGCGAACACGCCCTGCACTTCTTCCTTCAGCTTCGACGCTTCCGCCGGAGCGCTCGTGGCCGCCTCCACATTATTCTTGCCTTTCCCTGCATCTTTATCCTTGGGCGCGAGATCTGCCTGGGTGCGGACGGTGAGCGCCTGAATCGGAATGCTGAGGATGTTGCTACGGGTCGCGGTCGTGATCTTGGCGGTCGAGGAGAGGCCTGGGCGCAGCTCCGCGGGCGGATCGGTGAGCGTCACGACGACTTTGAAGTCCTTGGCTTCCTCGCTGGTCGACGTGGCCTGAGAGGTCGCGACACCGGTCGAGCGCACGATGGCGTTGTCCCCGATTTCGCTGACAATGCCGTGGAACACCTTGTGCGGGATCGCGTCGATGGTCACGTCCGCGGGTTGGCCGAGATGCACGTTGACGATGTCGGTCTCGTCTACCTTGACCTCGGACGTGATCACGGACATGTCGGCAATCGTCATCAGCGTGCTGCCCGGTGAATTCTGGATTCCCATGACCACGGTCTCGCCTTCGCGGACGGGAAGATTGGTGATTACGCCGTCAAAGGGGGCTTCGTACGTGGTTTTTTCCAACACGTCGGTAAAGCGGGTCAGGTTAGCCTGATTCTGGGCGATGTGCTTGTCCGCCGAATCCTTTTGGGCCTTGGCTTGGGCCACTTTGGCTTCGGCTTGAGCGAGTCCGGCTTCGGCCGATTCCCATGCAGCTTTCTTGACGTCGTAATCCTGTTTGGCGATCAGGGCCGCGCTGTACAGGCCCTGAGCGCGGTCCCAATCGAGCTTGGCGTGGACGGCGTCGGATTTGGCGCGGTTCAGGTCCGCGAGCGAGGTGTTCAGGGCGGCATCCGCGGCGACGGCATCGGTTTGAGCCGCCTGCACGGACGCGCGCGTGGCATTGACATCGGCCAAGGACTGCACGTTCTCAAGCTGCGCCAGCAACTGCCCCTTCTTCACGCGGTCGCCTTCCTTGACGTGTAACTTTACGATTCTGCCCATGGCATTGGCCCCGATGTTCGCGTAAGTCTTGGGCTTGATTTCGCCCGACGCACTGACCACCGAGACCAGGTTCTGCTTCTGCACTTTCCCGGTTTGCACCGTCACCAGGTTCTTACGGCTCTGGTAAACCGTAATGGCAACGATGATGCCGAGCACCAGGACCGCGCCCACCCCAATCAAGACTTTCTTCCAGGTCTTCATAACGAAGTTTTCATGCCCAGGTCTTAACGACTATCCCGCCCGAACTCCCTGCGCGGTCAGCAGACGCTACTGAGTTCCCGTTCTTCCCTATTTCCGGCCCATTTTCCGGCTTGCCTCCAGCTACGGTGTCAGACGGCGAAAACGCACCGTGGTTGCGCATGAACAGTTACGTTCAGACGAGGGGGAAAGTTCCCGAATTCGGTCGAAACAGGGCCTCTCCTGCGTCGCTTCGGTTGGCTAACGGATGGAAACCCGCGGCACATTTTATTATACCGTGCCCAGTATTCCGTTATCTGGCCCAGCGAGCGATTCCCCGTTCGGCCGCAAGACGCGGAATCTTTAGGGAGTTAGAAGGGGACTCGGCGCGGGAAATCTTTGCTGGCAGGCCACTTCTTCTTGCCTTGTTGTATCCAATGAACATAGAATTAGAGCACCGAAGTTTCTGGTGAGGTAGGGCTTTCTATGTTCTGCGCCGGCTTTCGAAATCGTTGCTCGGTTAGTGTGCTGGCTGGCGTGATGGCACTGGGTTTTGCCGCCTTTGCCCAGGACAAGGACGCGAAGGGTTCCGATGACAAAGCGGCGGCCGCCCAGGGAAGCGAGACAGACCCGCTAAAGCGCCCGATCCCGGAGAAACAGAGGAAGGCCAACGCCAAGGCGCTCAAAATTGAGTTGAGCAAGACTTACAAAAAGTGGCTGGACGAGGACGTGCGCTGGATTATCACCGACCAGGAGAGATCCGCCTTCATGCAGCTCTCGAACGACGAAGAGCGCGACCAGTTCATTGAGGCCTTCTGGCAACGCCGCGATCCCACGCCGGACACCGAAGAGAACGAATTTAAAGAAGAGCACTACCGGCGCATCGCGTACGCCAATGAGCACTTCGCAGCCGGCATCCCCGGTTGGAAGACCGACCGCGGCCGGATGTACATCGTGTTTGGGCCGGCGGATGAGATCGAGGCTCACCCCTCCGGCGGCACTTACGATCGCCCCATGGAAGAAGGCGGTGGCACGACCTCCACCTTCCCGTTTGAAACATGGCGCTATCGCTACATTGAAGGGATCGGCCAGGAAGTCATTATCGAGTTTGTCGATACCTGCATGTGCGGCGACTATCACATGACGCTGGACCGCTCGGAAAAAGACGCCTTGAAGATGACCCCGAATGGCGGCCTAACGATGTATGAGCAAATGGGCATGGCGAACAAGACCGATCGGTTCACCACCGGCGGTCTCGAGCAACTGGGCGCCGGGCCGATGTCGGCTGGTTTGCAGAGCAAGCAATTCGACCGCCTGGAGCAGTTTGCCAAACTACAGGCGGCGCCTCAGGTGAAGTTCAAGGACCTGGAAGAAATAGTCAGCCACAAGATCACCATCAACTTGATGCCCTTTGATGTGCGGGCGGACTTCGTGAAGGTGACCAGCGACACGGTGCTGGTTCCGATCACGATTCAGATCAGGAACCGCGATGTGACCTTCCAGAACAAAGACGGCGTGGAGCGCGGCACCGTAAATATCTTCATGCGCGTGACGACGCTCACGGGCAAGATCGTGCAAACTTTTGAAGAGCCGGTGCAGATCGATGTGCCGGTGGAACTGCTGCCAAAGATGGCCGAGAACGCTAACGTGTACTGGAAAGCGATCCCGCTGCGCATCAGCCAGAATCGCTATCGTCTGGACATCGTCGTCAAGGACGTGAACGGAGATCGCACCGGGAGTTGGAGCCGTGCGATCCAGATCCCGGACTTCAGCGAGGACAAGTTGAGCAGCTCAACCCTGATCATCGCCGATGTGATGGAACCAGTGGCGACGAAGAACGTGGGCACGGGCAGTTTCGTGATCGGGGCCATGAAAGTGCGGCCGCGGGTGGCGCCGTCCGACGGCAAGCCCATCTTGTTCAAGCGTAATCAGAAGTTGAATTTCTGGATGCAGGTTTACAATCTCAGCGTGGACGAGAAGACGCACAAGCCTTCGGCCACTTTCGAATACAATGTAACGGACGCCAACAACAAGGCCATCATCCATACCGTCGAGTCGACGGAGACGATGGGCAATGTGGGCGACCAGGTCACGCTGCAGAAGACTCTTTCTGCCGCCAACCTGCCGCCGGGCCTGTACAAGATCGAGATCAAAGTGAACGACAACCTTTCCAAGCAGATGGTGGACCCGACGGCGACTTTCGCCGTCGAGTAAACTGCTGCCTGGTTCCCCAAGGTGGTGGGCGAGATGCTGCGAAAGATCGAGTTCCTCCTAGTCGTCGCCGTAAGTGTCACGACCGTGGCTCTTTCGGCATGGTCGGAAACTGCGCACGGCGCGGTCTTGGGTGCCATATCCGGATATGTTCGTGATACCAGCGGCGCACCGCAAATGGGCGCGGCGGTGGAAGTAGCCGGCTCGGCCGCCGATGCGCTGAAGGTCTTCACCGACGATCGGGGCTTCTACTCGGTCGCAAGTCTGCTACCCGGAACGTACAGCATCAAGGTGAGTGCGCCTTCGTTCCTCCCGACCCTGCGCGAGAAGATCGGTGTGCGTGCCGGCGCGAAGCGGATGGTGAATGTCACCCTGAGCACGCTGTTCGAGGCCATCCAGTTGGTTCCGCTGCGCGGTCCGGTGGATGATGACGACTGGAAGTGGACGCTACGCTCGGTCGCTAACCGCCCTATCCTGCGCGTGCTTGAAGATGGCACAACCGTGGTCGCGCAGAGTGGGGAGTCAGCCGCGGACCACGACCTGAAAGGTGCGGTGACCTTCCTGGCCGGATCCCCCGGGCAGGGTTTCGGCAGTCCCTCGGATATGACTGCCGGCTTTGCCGTGGAGCGGTCGCTGCTATCGAGCGGCACTCTGCGGCTCAACGGCAACTTCGGGTATGAGCCTGACGGTCAGGGCCTTCCGGCGGCGGTGCTCCGAACCGCCTACACCAGCAGCTTCAACGGTTTCTTTGAACCTTCGGTGGCGATTACGGCCCTCAGGCTGAATTCGCCTGACCTGAACACGATGCCCGGCGCCAGTCTGCAAGCGCTGTCGGTGACCAGTTCAGATCGGGTCGTCCTCGGCGACATAGTGGAGATGAAATTCGGCAGCGAGTTGCAAACCATTCAATTTATGGGGCGGGTAAATGCCTTCAAGCCCTTCGGATCGGTCGATCTGCACATCACGCCGAACACCGTACTGGAATATCAATACGCGAGTTCAGTTCCGAATCTGGGACTGGATCGTTTCGGCGATGACGGTTTCGATTCGGCTTCGTCGGACCTGAGCGAGACGGCGCCGCGCATGAGCATTACCGGGTTTTCTCCGGCGGTAGAGCGGGCTCATCACCAGGAAGTGTCGATCTCGCAGCGCATCGGCAAGAACAATGTGCAGGTCGCATTCTATGCGGACAGCCTCGCCGATCCGGTGCTTACCGGAGTTGGCGAAATGATGCCGGGCGAAATGGCGGCCCAATCCGGTGAAGTTTTGCCCGATGTGTACTCAGGCACGTTCAGCTATCAGGGGAACGATTACTCGACGCGCGGGATGCGAGTGGTGCTGCAGCGGAAACTGTTATCCGATCTGACCGCAACTCTAGATTATTCCTACGGAGGAGTGCTCGACTTGTCGCAACCCGACGTCCAGCTACAAGACGCCAGGGAGTGGATTCGCGCGGAGCAACGCCAGGCTGTGGCAGCAAAGTTCAACGGAACTGTGCCTAAAGTGCACACGCGCTGGATCGCCTCCTATCGTTACACAGGTGGCCACACGTTGACGCCGGTGGACCTGTTCGATACCTCGGCGGGCCAGTCCGATCCTTATTTGAACCTTTGCGTCCGGCAGCCGATTCCGGCCCGGCTCCTCGCGCGACACATGGAGATTCTAATCGACCTGCGGAATCTTCTCGCGCAGGGTTACGTGCCCGTGATGGGAAGCGACGGCCGCACTCTTTATCTGGTGCAATCGGCGCGCTCAATGCGGGGCGGCGTGGCCTTCAGCTTCTAGAATCTTAGATCGCAATCTGTCATTCCGACTGTGCACGTTCTGCGCATAGTTCCGTTTCCCACGTTCCCCCCAAACTGGGGTACACTTTCACAGCATGCCTGAGAAAACTACAACCCCTGAGAGGCGTTCGCGCCAGCGGGTGCCGGTTCGTGTCCCGGTCAAGGTGCGTCGCGAGGGCTGTGAGCACGCGGGCTTGACCCGCGATTTGAGTTCGTCGGGGATCTTTCTCTATTCCGAGTCGGAGGTGAAAGCAGGTTCGAAGCTCGAACTGGTCATTATGCTCCCTCCCGGCCTGGGATTGGGGCCCGGAGGATGGACGCTCTGCGAGGCCTCGGTCGTGCGGGTGCAGGAATCGGAGGGCAAGGGTATGGGCGTTGCCGCTATCCTTGACCGCATCGAGTTGTTGCCAGAAATCAGCTGAAAGGCAGGGGCATCGTGCTTGACGCTAGGCCTGCCATCAGGCAGCTTTTTCTCAATTTGATCCAGGCAGTGAAAATAAATTCTACCCCCACGAAAGTTTACTTCACATTGCCCCATCAATGGTGCAATAATGGCCCGCTTCAAAACAAAGGCGGAGTGGGGCGCCTTTTCCAGGTAGGTAGGTCATGTGGATTGAAAAACTTAGCGATGGCGTCGTTGAACTGGACACACCGATCGGGCCGCGATACGTACAGCCGAATCTCGTGCAACGCGCGTATCTGATTTGGACGTTTCGAAATTTTTTCTCGCTGCCGCAACAAGTGCTGCGTCCGTGGGAACGCCGATTGATTGATCGTCTGTGGAGCGAGAACAACTTCGTGTCCATGCCCGCAGTGGGTGCACACGACATACCGGTCATCGGAAGAATCGAGTGGCGAGTGCCGGCTCAGGCAGAGGTTGTGCCCATTCGGAAACCGATGTCCGGTTCGAAACCAGCCGTAGCGGAGCAAAACCGAGAAGCCGCCTCAGCGTAGTCGCGCAGCTGCGCGCCGTTTGTGCGGACCGCGCTTGGAATGACAAACCCCTGCCCCGCAAGCTCCCAGCGCTCAGCAGCAAAAAGGCAGACCACCAAGTGATTCAGACACAGAATGGAATTTGTACGCTAAGCTTGCGGACACAGCAGGCGGGGAGTGTGCGACAGAATTTCGCGACTGCACAATCTCTTTTTAGTCTGGATGCGGAAGTTATATCGAGCTAACGACAATTGGGTGCGTCGACAATCAGGATGTTACCGCGGGCTCAGGCTTTATTTTCAGGCTTGTTCTCGGGCTTATTTTCAGGCTTCGCGTCGTGATCCTTATCCTTCATACCCTCCTTCAGGGCGCGAAAGCCTTCACCCAGACCCTTGCCCAACTCCGGCAATTTCTTGGGACCAAACACCAGCAACGCGATGAAGAAAATCACCAGCAGGTGCATGGGTTGAAACAAACCTTCAAACATAAAGCCTCCGACTATATAGTGTACCCCAACTAACTGATCCCCGGCAGTCTCTCTGGTTCCGTGACGATCGCTACCCTCCCTGGCTCCCTGGGCCATGTCCCTAAGAATTACTTCGGTGACCTATCGCCGACACCGCAGCCGGACTATTTTGGCCACAGGGGCGATTCTCGCGCGTTAGAACCGCCGAAAGCGCCGGAGGGCTTCTTGAAACGCTGTGTCCTGAGATGGCTTTTGCTTCTGCTGGCGGCAGGCTCCTTGCGGGCTGAACAAGCTCCGCCCACGCCCGCTTCCGACGCCATTTTCCTGTGGCTGGCGGGGGGCATTTCGAGTGCTCGGATCCAGCGCCTGATCCAATCGCAGAACGCCCAAACGCGGGACGAAGTCCGAACGCTTTCATGCCAGGCCACGCCGCTATGCACTCGCGCCCTGCAAAAGGCAGGGGCTGACTCGGGCTTGATTCAGAGCCTCGTGCGCCAGAGTCCGGATCCGAAGACCGAATCGAAGTCCGCGCACAAAACCGGTCGCCACGACGCCTCCTGCGCATGCTCTAGTCCCGCGGCACAGGTTGCCGCTCTGGTGCACGAAAAGAAATTCGATGCCGCGGAAGACAAAATCCGCGCCCTGCTTCGCGACGACGCGGAGAATGCTGCGCTGCATTTTGTCCTCGGAACCGTCCTGCGCCGGGAAGACCGGTTCGACGACGCGCTCGACGAGATTACGGAATCTTCGCGCCTGATGCCCGGTTTCCCCGAAACGCACAGCCAGTTTGCTTACCTGTTTTACCGGAC
>JBEKWX010000176.1:0-7574 GCA_049512675.1 Terriglobales bacterium
TGCCGGGCGCGGATCGCGTTACGGATGCGCGCCAGCATGTCTGCGACCGGATCGGTCAACCTCATCGTTTGTTTCTCCTCGAGCCACCCGTTCGCTCCGCGTTCAGCGGAGAACCTGTCAGTGGCTTGCTTCTGTCGGTAGTCAGTCGCTAATCGCTGGTCGTTAGCGTTAGCGAACGACTACCGACTGACGACCAACGACTGATTCTTACCAGGACGACTTCGAAACTCCGGGGATCTCCCCCCGCAGCGCCAGTTGCCGGAAACACAGACGGCACAGGCCAAACTTCCTTAAATAAGCCCGCGGCCGTCCGCAAATCTTGCAGCGGTTATGCTTGCGCGTCGAAAACTTCGGCGTTTTCCTGTTTTGCGGCTTAGTCTTGCTCTCCGCGCCGTCCTTCACTCGTTTTGCTGTAGTCGCCACTTAGCTTCTAGCTCCTGGCTGCTAGCTTCTAGCAACCCATTTGTCGCAAATTTCTCGTCTTACTTCTGCAAACTGACGTCTTAACTCTGACTTATGCCCTGAACGGCATCCCCAGATGCTTCAACAGCGATCGCGCCTGGTCATCGGATCTCGCCGTCGTCACAATGGTCACGTTCATGCCCTTTAGCTTGTCCACCTTCGCGTAGTCAATCTCCGGAAAAATCAGCTGATCGTGCAGGCCCAGCGTGTAATTGCCGCGCCCATCGAACGACTTGGTCGAGACTCCGCGGAAGTCTCGCACTCGCGGAAGCACGATGCTCACCAGTCGGTCGAAGAATTCATACATGCGGTCGCCACGCAGCGTAACCATCGCCCCAATCGGCATGCCCTCGCGCACCTTGAACGCCGCGATCGACTTCTTCGCCTTCGTGACCACCGGCTTCTGCCCCGTAATCTGTCCCAGTTCATTCACCGCCGGGTCGATAAGTTTAGCGTTCTGGGTGGCTTCGCCCACGCCCATGTTCACGACGATCTTATTCAGTCGCGGCACGGCCATCGGGTTCTTGAGCTCGAGTTCCTTCATCAGAGCCACGGAAACTTCCTTCTCAAACCGCGCCCGCAACCGCGGCCGCTCTTTTGCCGCATGCCGCGGAGCATCCGGACCAGCCTTCGCCTCGACTGGCGCGTGTCCTTTTTGCTCGCCCTTGCCCGGCTTCGTTTTTTTCTGCTGCTGCTCGCCTTTTTTCTGCTCGTCTGCCATTGTCGTTGCTACCTTCTCCATCACGGTTTCGGAGTGGCTACCGGTTCGTGAGGAATTTGTAATTTGCAATTCTTGATTTGTAATTTAAATCCTGCAGCAAGCATTCAATTACCAATTACAAATCACCTATTACAAATTTCTATTTATCCAGCGTCGTCCCGCACTTCTTACAGACCCTCACCTTGCGCTCGCCGCGCACTTCATGCCCGATTCGCACCGGACCGCACGTCGCACACACCAGGGCCACGTTCGACAGAGGAATAGCCCGCTCCTGCTCGGCGATTCCACCTTTGATGTTGCGCTGCGGATTCGGCCGTACATGCTTCTTCACCGTCATCACGTGCTCCACCAGCACCTTGCCCTCGTCGGGAAACACGCGGAGCACGCGCCCTTCTTTCCCCGTATCCTTCCCGGTCATCACCTTCACGGTGTCATTCCGCCGGATATCCACTCGCTTATGCTTGGCAGTAGTTGCAGTTCCCATCTCGAATCCTCAATCCTCGCTGCGATCAGGCTCGCTCTTCCCGAGACCTAGCCTGACACCTGAGACCTAAAGTACTTCCGGCGCCAGCGACACAATCTTCAGAAACTTCTTCTCGCGCAGTTCACGCGCCACCGGACCGAACACGCGTGTGCCCACCGGTTCGCCGGTTTCGTTGATCAGCACGGCCGCATTCTGATCGAAGCGGATGTAAGTTCCGTCCCGCCGCCGATGCTCCTTCCGCGTCCGCACGATAACCGCCTTCACCACTTTGCCCTTCTGCACCTGACCGTCGGGCGCAGCTTCCTTCACGCTGGCCGTGATCACATCGCCCAGGCCCGCGCGCAGACCGGTCGACCCGCCGAGCGGCAGGATCATCTGCAGCTTGCGTGCGCCGGAGTTATCGGCGACCTCGAGCATGGATCTCATCATTACGGCCATGTCTGTCTCCTTCTCCGCCTCTTCGTTCTTAGCGGACGCTAGCGGGCGTTCTTATCGTCTAAGGCCCGTGCCGGCGTCGATGTCAACTTCCGGCACCAGCGCCGTCTTCCGCACAATCTCTTTGAGCGTCCACCGCTTCAGCTTCGACAACGGCCGCGACTCTTCAATGCGCACCGTGTCGCCGGGATGCGCTTCGTTCTTCTCGTCGTGCGCATAGAACTTCTTCCGGATCGAGATCACCCGCTTATACATCGGATGCGCTTTCTTCCGCGTCACCTCGACCACGATCGTCTTCTGCATCTTGTTCGAGACGACGGTGCCGATCAGTATCTTGCGGCCCGAGTGTTTTTCGGCTTGCGCTTTTTCCGGTTGGCTCGTGATTTCCGCCATTATTTTTTCTCCGTCTTCGTCTGCGTCTTCTGGCCGGCCAGTTCCTGCTCGCGTAGCACCGTCTGGACGCGCGCAATATCCCGGCGCAGCCCGCGAATCTTTTTCAGGCTCTCGGTCTGTCCCATATTCATCTGGAACTTCAGCTTGAAGAGCTGGTCCGCCAAGTCCCGCTCCTGGTGCTTGAGTTCGATGTCGGTCAAGTTGCGAATCTTTTCTGCCTTCATAAATCAGGTCTCAGTTCTCAGGTGTCAGGTCTCAGGAAAAGCTCTCTCACTCGCGAACTTCGCTTTTCCGCTCTACAAACGGACTCTAACCTCTGCAATTTCTACAGCACTTCGCGTTTCACGAACGTCGTCCGCAGCGGAAGCTTGTGCGACGCCAGCCGCATGGCCTCTTTCGCGTCCGTGATCGTAACGCCTTCCATCTCGAACAGAATCTTCCCCGGCCGTACCACCGCGACCCAATGGTCCGGAGCCCCTTTGCCTTTGCCCATGCGGGTTTCGGCGGGCTTCTTCGTCACCGGCTTATCCGGAAACAGCCGGATCCAGATCTTGCCGCCGCGCTTCACAAAACGCGTCATCGCGACCCGGCTCGCTTCGATCTGCCGGTCGGTGATCCATCCCGGCTCGAGCACCTTCAATCCATACTGACCGAAAGCCAGCGTGCCACCGCGCCAGGCCTTCCCCGTCATGCGCCCGCGCTGCTGCTTGCGGTACTTAACTTTTTTCGGCATCAACATAAAATCAGTTCTCAGTTCTCAGCTGTCAGCTCTCAGGAAAATCTCCCCTAAGCTGCCTTTAACCTCTGCAATCTGACCTCTGACCTCTTACCTTCTAGAACGCTCCCGTGGTGCTCACTTCCCGCGCCGGCGTCGCTTCGCGCTTCTTGGCCGGCAGAATCTCGCCTTTATAAACCCAGCACTTCACGCCAATCACGCCATAGGTTGTGCGCGCCTCGGTGAAACCATAGTCGATGTCGGCGCGCAGCGTATGCAGCGGCAACCGCCCCTGCAGATACCACTCCGAACGCGCGATTTCATTGCCGTTCAGCCGTCCGCTCACTCGCACCTTGATGCCCTTGCAACCGAACCGCAGCGCCGAATCCACCGACTTGCGCATTGCCCGCCGGAAGCCGACGCGCTTTTCCAGTTGCAGCGCAATCGATTCCGAAACCAGCTGCGCATCGAGCTCCGGCTTGTGCACTTCCTGGATATCGACATGCACCTCGCGCGTCGTCTTCTTCTGCAGATCCTGTTTCAGCTTGTCGATTTCCGCGCCCTTGCGCCCGATGATGATGCCAGGGCGCGCCGTCTTGATGATGATCCGCAGCTTGTTGCCCGGGCGCTCGATTTCGACCGAGCTCACACCCGCAGACTTGAGCTTTTCCTTCAGCTCGGTCTTGAGCTTATAGTCTTCGAGCAGCAGCTTGTCGTAATCCCGTTCGACAAACCAGCGCGATTTCCACGGCTTCGTATAGCCGAGCCGGAATCCGTAAGGATGAACCTTCTGTCCCATCTTGTGCGCTCCTAAATTCTCGCAGTGTGCTATTCGCTGTTCGCTTTTCGCGAACGACGAACGACGGTCCTATTTCCTTGCCGTCGCCTTCTTGCCAACCGCCTTCTTCTTCGCCGGCGCTTTCGCCTTGGCTTTCGCCTTCGGCTTTGGCCGAGCCGCAGGCTTAGCCGCCTTCTCGCCCGCCGGCACCGTCGTTCCTGTTCCTACCGGCACGCCGTTCCTGTTTTTTTCCGCCAGCACGATTTCAATATGCGCGATGCGCCGTACGTAGTGGTAGGCACGCCCCATCGGCGCCGGACGAATCCGCTTCATGCGCGGCCCATCGTTGGCCACCGCCTGCTTCACGTACAGGTTATCGAGATCGACATCCAGGCCCTTTTCGGAGCTCAGGAAGTTCGCGTTATCGATCGCCGACTGCAACAGCTTCGCGACCGTCGCCGCCACGCGCTTCTTGGTGAATGCCAGCGTGTTCCGCGCCTCTTCCACGCGCCGTCCCTTGATCAGGCTCAGCACCAGCCGCGCCTTCTGCGGCGAGACGCGCATGTATCTTGCTTCCGCTCGAAATTCCATTTCCTGTCTCTCAGCTTCTAGCTTCTGCCTTCTAGCTCCTAGCCAGGAGCCAGCAGCCAGTAGCTGCCTTTTACGCTTTCGGTGCCGCCGGCGCCGGCGGCACTATGGCTCCAGGTCCGCCAGGCACGCCTGCGGGTTTCGCCGCAACCTCGGTCGCCGCTTTCATCGAGTGCCCCTTGAATTGACGGGTAAAGCTGAATTCGCCCAGCTTGTGCCCCACCATGTTCTCGGTCACATACACCGGAATAAATTTCCGTCCGTTGTGCACGGCAATCGTGTGTCCCACCATTTCCGGAATGATCGTCGAGCGCCGCGACCACGTCCGCAGCACTTTCTTCTCGTTACGCGCATTCATGGCTTCCACTTTCGTCGCCAAGTGCGCATCCACGAACGGTCCTTTTTTAGTTGAGCGAGCCATAAGTCAGTTCTCAGTTCTAGCTATCAGCCATCAGGTAAAACCGGATTCCCTGACGGCTGACGGCTGACGGCTTTCTATCCTTTTTTCCTGCGGTTCACGATAAACGTATCGGTCCGCTTATTGTTGCGCGTCTTATATCCACGCGTCGGCTGTCCCCACGGCGTCACCGGATGCCGTCCGCCCGAGGTCTTGCCTTCGCCGCCGCCATGTGGATGATCCACCGGGTTCATCGAAACGCCGCGGTTATGCGGACGCTTTCCCACCCAGCGTGTGCGTCCCGCCTTGCCCCACGTGACGTTTTCGTGATCCGTGTTGCCCACCTGCCCAATCGTCGCTAAACAATCGAGAAGCACCTTGCGCGTCTCGCCCGAAGGCAACTTCACCAGCCCATAGTCGTCTTCTTTGGCGATCAACTGCGCCGCACCGCCGGCCGAGCGCACCATCTGCGCGCCCTTGCCCGGACGCAGTTCCACATTGTGAATCGTCGTGCCCGGCGGAATATTGCGCAACGGCAAGGCGTTGCCCACCAGAATGTCCGCTTCGGGTCCGCTCAAGATCTTCTGCCCAACCTTCAGTCCATCGGGCTGCACGATGTAACGCTTCTCGCCATCGGCATAGCTCAGCAGGGCGATTCGCGCCGAGCGCCCGGGATCGTATTCGATGGTCTCAACCGTCGCCGGAATCCCGTGCTTGTCGCGCTTGAAGTCAATCGTGCGTAGCTTGCGCTTGTTGCCGCCGCCCCGGAACCGCATGGTCGTGTCGCCGGAATTGCGCCGCCCACCCGTCCGCAGCTTGCCCTCAACCAGCGGCTTGTGCGGCTTCTTCGACGTAATATCATCGGTGACGAGCGTGGTGCGATAGCGCAGCGTCTGCGTTGTCGGTCTGTAGGTCTTAATCGCCATAGAACTCTCAGTTCTCAGCTGTCAGTTCCTTTCTGCCACCGGTTTACCTGATGGCTGATGGCTGACGGCTGACGGCTGACGGCTGTTACAAATTCTGCGCGTACTCCGGCATCTTCTCGCCGCTTTTCAAGCGCACGTACGCTTTCTTCCAGTCCGGACGGTAGCCCGTGAACTTGCCCCGTCGCCGTTCCTTCCCGGGATAATTCGCGGTGCGCACCGACGCCACCTTCACCTTGAAGATCGCCTGCACCGCTTCCTTGATCTCGGTCTTGGTCGCCTTCGGCGCCACCTGGAAGACCAGCGTATTCTGGGTCTCTTTAATGCCCAGACCCTTCTCCGTGATGACCGGCTTCTGAATGATCTGATACGCAGATTTCATCAGGCCACCTCCGCCTTCGCTTTACGCGAACGACGAGCCGGTTTCTTTTTCGCTTCCGGTTCAGCTTCCACGTCATGCGAACGTTTCGATGTCTTCTTCAGCGAGTCTTGCAACTTTTCAAGCGCCGGCTGCGCGAACACCACGTGTGTGTAACGCATGATGTGATAGGGGTGCACTTCGTTCGCCCGTACCAGTTCGAGCCCGTCGATGTTGCGCGAACTCAACTCCAGGTTCTTGTTTTCCGCGGTTGAAATATCCACCAAGAGCGTTGTGCCTTCCACCTTCAGCTTGTCGAGCACTTCACGAAACAGCTTCGTCTTCGGCTCTTTCACCTCGAACGACGTGACCACCATCAGCTTGCCGTCGGCAAACTTCGAGGCCAGCGCCGAGCGCAGCGCGCCCAGCAGCTTCTTCTTGGGAAAGGCGTAGTCGTAGGATCGCGGCTGCGGTCCGTGCACCGTGCCGCCGTGGCGCCACAGTGGCGAACGGATGGAGCCGATACGCGCCCGCCCCGTGCCCTTCTGCTTCCACAGCTTCTTGCCCGACCCGGAAACCCGCCAGCGGTTCTTGGTGGCATGCGTGCCCGCACGCGCGGAGGCGCGATAGTGCGTGATCGCCTCCCAGAGCAAGTCTTCGTTGACCGCGCCGAAAACTTCTTCGGCCAGTTCCATTGTCCCGGCCTTAGCTCCGCTCAGATTGTAAACATCAATAGTTGCCATATCTCTCTCACTTGTGTGGTGACGGGGCTTTGCCCCGTCAAGCCGGGTCGACGACCCGGCACCACATGCCCTACACCTTCTTCGAAGCCCGCTTCGCCGCCTTCAGCGGATCCACCGTCGCCGCGCCCGCAAATCCACGGCGCTCTCGCGGCGGCTTCTTCGCCTTGTTGATCACGATGTAACCGCCGTTCGACCCCGGAACGCTGCCCTCAACCACCAGCAGATTCTCTTCTTTATCCACGCCCAGGATCCGCAGGTTGCGCGTCGTGACCCGGACATCGCCCATGTGGCCCGACATCCGCATTCCCTTGAACACGCGCGACGGAAATGCCGACGAACCAATCGAACCCGTAATCTGAAACATCGAACCGTGCGACTTAGGACCACCCGCAAAGTGATGCCGCTTCACCACACCCTGAAAACCGCGGCCCTTGCTCACTCCAACGATGTCGACAAAGCGCTCGCCTTCGAAAATATCCACCAGCACCCGGTCGCCAACCTTGATCACGCCCTCGGTCGTCTCGCCCGGAGCGTCGACTTCCACGTTAACTTCGCGCAGAAATTTCACCGGCGGCAG
>JBEKWX010000177.1:0-7555 GCA_049512675.1 Terriglobales bacterium
AAGGAGGTCAGCAAGCTCCTCCGTCCGCTCATGGGAGACGATGTAGAGATTCTAGTTGTGTCCAAGTCACCCGCGGCGGTGGTCGAGGCCGACCCTGGCCAGCTCGACCAGATCGTGGTCAACCTGGCGGTGAACGCGCGCGACGCGATGCCTCATGGCGGCAAGTTTATTCTCGAAACTCGCGCCACGAGATTCGATGAGGCCTTTGCCGAGCAGCATCAAAACATGGCAGCAGGAAGATACGTCGTGCTCGCGGTCAGCGATACCGGTAGCGGCATGGACGAAGCGACCGTGTCGCGCGTCTTCGAACCCTTTTTCACCACCAAAGAAATGGGCAAGGGCACAGGTCTCGGCCTGGCCACTGTCTATGGCATTGTCAAGCAGAGCGCAGGCCACATCCTGGTCTACAGTGAGCCGGGACACGGAACGACGTTCAAGATATATCTCCCCTCCGCGGATCACAAAATCGGCCTCGAATCCAAGCCTGAAGTGGAGACCGTAGCTCCGAAACGGCAAGGGACCACGGTCCTGCTCGTGGAAGACGATGAAACCATGCGCAGCCTGACGCGACAGCTTCTCCAGCAACACGGCTATACCGTGGTCGAGGCGGACGACGGGAAATCGGCGCTCGAATGGGTGGAGTCTCATCCGGATCCAATTGACCTTGTGTTGACCGACGTGGTGATGCGCCGGGTGAGCGGTCCAGAATTGGTGGAGCGCCTGAGCGCCTCTCACCCCAACCTGAAAGTCATATACATGTCAGGTTACACAGGTGAGCTGATAGCGGAACGCGAGGTCTTGAACCGCGGCATAACGCTGCTCGAAAAGCCCTTTTCGCGAACCGCTCTGCTGAACACCATCCATGCGACATTGGGGTAAAAACTGGTGACCCAAAGCTACAAATACGAACTCGGACCGTCCTTTTCCCGGTCACATGACCAACCGGTCGGTGATGGAGATCACACATCGCTGTGTGAAAGCACGCACCTCAAGCCATCGGCCACGGTGGGAAGCCGATACAGCCGCATCGAACAATTACAAGTTAACAAGTTTATTTTGTTTAACTTATACGACTTTAACTGAAGTCCTACGCCACCCGGGACCAAGTGGCGAGGGACTTGCCATAGCACCTGCGAGCGGAGGCAACAAATGGCCACACATGTCGTAAACGCAGCCCAGAAGTTGGCGACAACGGACAAGACCTTTTGCGATCTACCTCCATCCATAGCCGATACCTTGGAGCAAGAAGCCCTCACCACCACCTACCCCACTGGAGCGGTATTGTTCGCGGAAGGCCAGGCTCCGCGCGGAGTGTTTATCGTGCGTCGAGGCCGGGTAAAGCTCTCCATCTGCGGCAGCGACGGCAGGACATTGATTCTACGCATTGTCGACCCCGGTTGCCCATTGGGAGTAGCCGCGGTTGTCTCCGGACGCCCCTATGAAGCGACCGCCGAGACCCAGGAGCCGTCTGAGATCAGCTTCCTGCGACACAGCGATTTGCTGCAACTCATGCGCCAGCACGGCGAGTTTGCCCTGTGGGTGACGCAGCACATCAGCGCCGATTACGCGTCCACTTGCCGCGAAATCCGTGACCTCATCCTTTCCGATTCGGCCAGCGAAAAACTGGCGCGCCTGCTAGTCGGATGGCTAGACCAGAACACCACATCCAAGAACCCCAGCCAGATGAAGCTGGCATTGACCCACGAAGAAATCGGGCAGATGATCGGCTCTTCGCGCGAGACGGTAAGCCGCCTCTTCGCGGGCTTCAAAAAGCAGCACCTAATCCAGCAGAGCGGCTCTACACTAGTGATCCCCGATCGCGTCGCATTGGAATCGCTGATCACAGCGTAAGAGTTATTACGAAATAAGATAAGCCGCTCGTCGGGGCCGGTCATCCTCCACCGGCCCCGTTCCTTTTGAGAGCCTGTCCCAGCCCCCATAAGATTTCAGCCTCATAAGAAATGTCATCCTGAGCGGAGCAGCCGCTTCGCGAAGCGAAGCAGCTGCGTAGTCGAAGGACCCCTACTCATTCGACACTGCCCGTGAAGCGCCAAGGCATTCCCTCGAGGCCCGTGTGGAGCGGACACTCCTGTCCGCTGCCTTTGACCCTGACTTCTTCGACCCCGCTGCCTTTGACCCACTTCCCGATCCCCTCAAACCCCTGGGCGGGTGGCGGGTCCAAGCTTCGCTTGGGCGGGGCCTTTGACTTCTTTTCACCACAAACGCCCAGTGGGCACCATCACAGACGTCTAACCGGGTAGAAATCCAGTCACAGTGGACCGCGCGAAAGCGAGAGCAGTCAGGTATTTTTCTAACAGTAAGGAAGCATCCAGCCCCGTAGGCCCACGCGAGTCCCTGCGCCAGCGGAATATGGCTGGGACATATATCTTCGCGGGATCGGCATTGCACAATGAATGCATCCTTTCTCCAAATATGCCGTATCAACTTGATAATAAACTAGTTGTAGCAATCAGCAGTCGAGCCCTTTTTGACCTGACCGAAGAACATGAAGTGTTTACTAGCAAGGGGCTTGGAGGCTTATAGACAACTTCAGCGTGACCGTGAGAACCTTAAGCTCGCGCCCGGGACGGGGTTTCCGCTCGTTCAGGGCCTTCTCTCGATCAACAGCAAGCTAAAGGAACCGGCCGTCGAGGTTGTCGTCATCTCGCATAACAATGGTGACTCGGGACTTCGCATATGGAATTCAATCGGAGCGTACGGGCTGGACATCAGCCGAGGCTCGTTTTGTGGGGGAAGGAACGCGGACAAGTACTTCGAAGCCTACGGGTGCAGGCTGTTCCTTACCGCCCAAGAGTCTGACGTCCAGAAGGTGATTGCTAACGGCGGCGCTGCCGCGTTGGTATTTCCGCCGCCGCAGGGCTTCCTGCACGACCGCGATGAAGTGCGTATAGCTTTCGACGCGGACGCCGTTATCTTCTCGGACGAGGCGGACCGAATCAACGCGGAAAAGGGGCTGGCGGAATTCCAAAGAAACGAAAAGGATAATGCGCGCGTCCCTCTCAACCCGGGCCCCTTTAAACCGTTCCTGCAGGCCCTGGCCGCCATCCAATCCCGCTTCACGCCTGAAAACTGCCCGCTGCGAACGGCTGTCGTGACAGCGCGTAGCGCACCTGCGCACGAGCGTGCAATCCGCACATTGCGAGGCTGGAACATCTCCGTGGATGAAATGCATTTTCTTGGCGGCGTCGAGAAAACTGGCGTGCTGCAGGCATTCAATCCTCACATCTTCTTTGACGACCAGCATGCTAACGTGTCCTCCTGCTGCAAAAAGCTGCCGGCAGCACAAGTAATGTACGGCGACCCCCCGAAGAAGCCGTCTGCAAGCGCCACAGCCTCCGCGGTCACACTCATCGGCCAAGCCAGGCCTTCGTAATTTCGCCGGCGGGTGCCGGGTGCCCCATACATTCGCGTTTGTTGCGAATGTGTGGGCGATAGGATCATCGGTGCCACTACGGTCGAGGGCGCCGCAGGAGTTAGCGAAAGATCGCAAGCGGTGGGCGCAGAATCCCACCCTTCAAAAGACGAAGGGTGGGGCACCCGGCCCCTCCCAAGTGCAGCTCGGAGGGGTCACGCACCGTTACTACTCACCTCTTGAAGTGATCCCGAGCCCCAACCAGCGCCCACAAGATTCCCGAAGCCATCAGCGAAGCGGCCACTCCAACGATGAACCCGACAAATCGCTCTCGTGCGATTTGGGCACGCGATGGGATCCCAGCAAGGCTCCTGAACACCTCCACATCCGCTTGAGCGATTTGCCTAACGCCCTGTAGTTGTTTCTCCGCAACAGCCTTCTCGGCCCGCGCCTGTTCGATCCGCTCTAGTGCATCCCGAAGTTCGGTCTTGTTTCGTTCAGAGGTAGCCCTCAGATCATCGACTGCTGAAAGGGCAGACACGAGGCTTTCTCGAGCTTGATCAATTTGCGCCAGTCGTTCATCGATTTCAGAAGCCTCCGGCCGCGGCGGCAGAAAAGAAACTTGGACGCGCTCGCGATCGACGCGCATCCCAAGAACCGGCGTGGTCCATACCCGCAGGGCGACAGCTAGAGCGCGACCCCAAAAACCCGTCACTTCCACGGTGACCACCTCAAGATGGTTCAATTGTACTGAAGGCGGGTGAAGCTCTGATCGCACCATGGGGCCCGCGCCTTCACGCTGCGCGGGCGACACCCTTTGACTTTTTTCATCACAAACGCCCAGTGAGCACCATCACAGACTCCCAACCGCCCGTAGGCGACAATGGAAATCAACCTGTTGTGTCAGGCCCGAGGTGTGCCCGTCACCAAGACGCTCCTCGAAGCTGCCCCAGTCCCACTAGTCGGCGCTCTTTGACAATACGAAGTTGAGGCAGTCAGCTGTCAAGCCCCCCTGTCAAAACCCAGCGAGGAAGCCAAACAAGCTAACTCCTTATTCCGTAATATTATACGAATAACTCCTTTAAAGTCAAAGATTTGAAAGGCATTTTCCGCTAACTCTATGATTCTAAAAGGAAGGGATATTAAGTTTTTTCGTGACGCCGGATAGTACCTTAGGAGTAAACAGGCCGCGCCCAAAGTGGGAAAAGTCCATATAAGTCCTTATCGTTGAATACTTTACATATAAGTCCTTATTCGTGAAGATTTTGCCCCTAACCGTATGATTCTAATACATCGGAAAAGGTATGGGGGGAGGGGGGTACCCCCTCCCGGTAGGCAGCTACAGCGTCCGCTAGTGCTTCCCGTGTGGACTATCCCCCGAACCGTCGCCAGCTCCATGCTCATCCAGAAAATCGGAAGGCTCACTGGGCAACTCGACCAGGCCGGCCCGTTCCAGGGTGCGGAAATATTCCGGGCGGGAATGGCGGTAATGGTCGGCTGGAATTTTGCCGTTGATCCAGGCGGTATCCATGGGATAGACCATGGGATCGAAGATCACCATGTAGAAGTGCCAGATGATGATGGCGAAGGTGGCCAGGATCGCTTCATACCAATGCACCGCCGTGGCCGCGTCCGTCACCCATTTCGGATAATGGCGCAGGGCAAAATTGTTGAACCACAGCAGGAAACCGGAGACGGCCATAACCACGCTCCCCCACATGAAGGCCAGGTATTCCATCTTCTCCGCATAGTTGAATTTCTCGAACTTCGGCTCCTGTTTGGTGAGGCCGAGGTTGTAGCGGAGGACCTGCACCATGTCGGTGGCGTCTCTGATGGTCGGGATCATGGCCCACAGGAATGCGCGATCGCGCTTGTTCCGCGCCAGATGCACGAAGTGGTAGGCGATGGCCAGGAGCATGACGATGGCCGCGGTGCGGTGCAGGCCGCCGCGCCAACCGGCGGCGGACTCCCAGAGCAGCAGCGGCTTGGACCACCAGAACTCGGGATACTTCAAGGCAAAGCCGGTGAAGGCCAGCGTCGGGAAACTCACCATGATGCCCCAGTGCGCGATGCGGAACCCCAGGTTCATGCGCATCACCATCTCGCCGGATTCGCGGCGCGGGCGGCGGCGAATGAGCTTGGCCAGAAAGTCGAGCAGGTTGTGCAGCAGCATGAAGCCGAGCGTCACCGGGATCAGCACCCAGTACGTCCAGCGAATGTACTCGACCACCGGGTTGTTCGGGCCCGCGCCGGTCTGCACATGGATGGGACCGACGGTGAACTTGGCTTCGGCCACGCCTTGGTGACACTGCCCGCAGGTTTTGCGGAGGTTGGCGACATTGACGGTCGAGCGCGGGTCGCTGGACGGGAGAATGTCGTGCACGCCATGGCACGAAGCGCAATTCGCCGCAGTCACTTTCCCTTCCTGAAGTGCGAGGCCATGATAGCTCGCGGCGTAGGATGACAGGCGATCCACTGGCAACTCGTAGCGCAGCGCAAGGCGGGGATCGCCATGGCAACGGCCGCAGGTCTGCGAGGAGACATTCTCGGCATTCAAGGGCGAGCTCGGATTTTTCGGGTCCATGATCAGGTGCTCGCCGTGGCAGTCGATGCAAACGGGCGCATCCCGCACGCCGTTCTTGACCGCTTCGCCGTGGACACTCTCGTTGAACTCGCGGGCGATTTCCTTGTGGCATTGGCCGCAGGTGCCCGGCACTTTCCAGTGATTGACCTTGGATCGCTCATCGGTGGCGGGATAGATGTCATGACTGCCATGGCAGCTGGAGCACGTTGCCGCTTCCTTGCCGGCCGCGACTGCGCGCCCGTGAACGCTTTGCTTGTAGGAATCCGCCGGATGCGCCACCGGAATTTTATGCCGCGACAGGAACCCGGCGTCGCTGTGGCACTTGGCGCAGGTATCCGCCATGTTCTTGCGAGTAACGGTTGAGTCGGCTTCGCTGGCGTCTTTCACGGCGTGGATCGGGCCGTGGCAGGACACGCATTTGGGCGCGTCGGGGTCGCCGTTTTTCGCGGCCTGCCCGTGGATGCTGGATGCGAGGTCCTTCGCTTGCTCGGCGTGACATTCCGTGCACTTTCCGGGAATGAGTTTCTCGGCGGTGGTGAGTTCGTGCACGCTGCCGTGGCACGAAGCGCACGCGGATTCGCCGAGGACGGAGTGAACGCTGGCGGGGAAAGACTTGGCCTCGTCCGCATGGCAGGTGGCGCATTGCACTCTGGCGATTTTGGCGGGATGCGGGAACTCTTTGATGGTGGTGTGGCAATCCTTGCAGCTAAGAACCGCGTGGGCGCTGGCGGCATGCTTGGCTGGGTCGATGGAAATGCTTTTTCCGGCGCCGGACTTCATTCCCGCTTCGCCATGGCACGCCAGGCATTCCTGGTCTCCGGCGGCCGCGGCCGCAGCCACGGCGGAAGTCACAATCAAAGCCAGGTAAATCAAAGCAACCCGAGTCGCGCGCATTTCAACACCCTTCTCGTTAATTCAAGTGCAAAAATTCAAGTGCAAAGCAGTCAGCCGCAAATCGGCTCTAGCGGTATGCGAACAACATCGCATAAATGATCCACAACACAATGAAGAATCCCACCGTCAGCGCTGCCCAGGCGAAGGCTCGAATCGTGCGGGTGACGATTGGTTGATACGCCTCCTCCATGTGCTCTTCGAGCTGCCCGCTGGCGACCAGCGCTTCATACTCTCTGGGCTTGTCCCTTTCCAGTTCTTCAAGCGGCATGCGCCCGGTGAATACCGTGATGTCCATGGGAAACTTTTCTGGGCGCAGGTGGGTATTGAAGAAATGGACGGTAAAGATGAAGCCGGTGGCGAGGAGCGCCTCATCGCTGTGAATGATGGTGGCGACGTTGAGGAACGCCCCCGGTATAAAGCGCGTGAAGAACACCGGGAACCAGAGCGTGAGGCCGGTAGAACCGATCACCGCGATCCCCCAAAACACTGCGAAATAATCGAATTTTTCCCAGTACGTCCAGCGGCCATAGGCGGGCCGCTTGCCCAGGCCCACAAACCACTTCAGCGTGCCCACCAGCTCAGTCAGGTCCCTGCGGTTCGGCATCATGCTGCCCGGTCCGAACAGCAGCGCGAGCCACGAACCGTGCTCGCTTTTCTTCTGCCGGTACAGGTCCACCAGATGGGCAACGAAAACTCCGAACATC
>JBEKWX010000178.1:0-7554 GCA_049512675.1 Terriglobales bacterium
CATGGTGCCGTCATCGACAACGGTAACGTTTACTCCGGCAATTTTCTGGCCGAGTTTACCCGCCAGGAAAGAGGCTCCGCGATAGACCGAGTCGCCGTTTACGCCCTCGAAAATATGTTCGAGCATGGAGCTTGCGACCATGGGATCGAGCACCACCGGCACATGCGCGGTCTTCACCTTGCGCGCGCCCAGGCGTCGCAGGGTGCGGCGCGCCGCTTCTTTTCCGACTTTCTCCGCCGAGTCGAGCTTGGCCAGGCTGCGCGCCACTGAATACCAATAATCGCGCTGCATGCCACCGTTCGTGTCTTGCGCGATGGGCACCACCGCGACCGAGCAATACGACCGCCGGTACTCGCCCACGAAGCCGTGAGAATTCGCCAGCACTTTTCTGCCGGTGGCGGCGTCGAACGATCCGCCTTCGGAGTTCTTGATACGCGGATCGGCGTCGAGCGCGGCCTTTTCGGCGCGGCGCGCGTAATCAATGCGCTCGGGGCCGGGCAGCGAGTAAACGTCTTCGTGATAGAGATGGAGGTCGCCGGAGAGCGATCCTAGTTTGCCGGCTTCGGGAATTCCGGCGTGCGGATCTTCAGAACAGATCTTCGCCAGTTCGAGCGCAGACGTCAACATGCGCTCGATGCCGGCGGCCGAAAAATCGCTGGAATAGGTACTGGCCGCGCGCTGTCCGAAGAAGACGCGTACGCCAATGGCGCGCGAGCCCGACTCCTTCAGCGTTTCGACCTGGCCGAGGCGCACCACGGTTGAGAATTCGTCGCCTTCGCGGACGACACACTCGGCCGCCGTAGCGCCGCCTTCCATAGCGCGGTGGACTACATCGGTCGCGATTTCCTTGAAGTCGGTTGCAGGTTTCGTTTCGCTGGTTTCGAGTGTTGTTGTCATTTTGAAAAATATTGCAGAGGTCAGAGGTCAGATTGCAGAGGTGGAGGTCTCGATTTTCACCTCTGCAATCTGACCTCTGACCTCTGCAATGCTCTTATTGCATAAATCCGCCGGTTTCCCGTTTCGCAGTTCCGCCGACGGTGAGCCGGTCAATCTTAATGGTCGGGATGCCGACGCCGACCGGAACGGCCTGTCCATCTTTGCCGCAGGTGCCGACGCCTTCATCGAGTTTCAAATCGTTGCCGACCATCGAAACCCGCGTCAGCACATCGGGTCCGTTGCCGATCAGGGTTGCGCCCTTGATCGGGGCGGTGATCTGTCCGTTTTCGATGAGATAGGCTTCCGACGCCGAGAAAACAAATTTGCCATTCGTGATGTCGACCTGCCCGCCGCCGAAGTTCACCGCGTAGACGCCATTTTTTACCGAGCGAATAATGTCTCCCGGATCGTCTTGCCCAGCGAGCATGTAGGTGTTCGTCATGCGCGGCATCGGAATATGCTCATAGCTCTCGCGGCGTCCATTACCCGTGTCGGCCAGGCCCATCAGCTTCGACGAAAGTTTGTCGCTGAGATATCCCTTCAGAATGCCGTTTTCGATCAGCACGGTTTCCTGCGTGGGCTGGCCTTCGTCGTCCACGTTCAAGGAGCCGCGCCGCCACGGCATCGTGCCGTTATCGACCACGGTGCACTTTTCGCTGGCCACGCGTTTGCCGATCAGCCCGGCGAATGCCGACGTCTTCTTGCGATTGAAGTCGGCTTCCAACCCGTGGCCCACCGCTTCGTGCAGCAGAACGCCGGGCCATCCCGGCCCGAGCACGACTTCCATGTCTCCAGCTGGAGCTTCGCGCGCGTCGAGTTGCAGAATGGCCTGGCGCGCGGCTTCTTTGGCAAAGAACTCGGGAGTTTTGTCGCCAAAAAAGAAATCGAGCGCAACCCTCCCGCCGCCGCCCGATGTTCCACGTCCCGACGACTCGCGGCCCGAACTAGCGTCGGTCTTCGCGATGCACGAAACATTCACGCGCGCCAGGGGCTGCGAGTCTTCCGCAAACGTGCCGTCGGAGCCGGCCACCAGGATGGTCCTCAGCTCGTCGGCATAGCTGGCGCGTACTTCCTTGATACGCGCATCGTATCCGCGAGCGGTTTGATCGGCGCGCATCAGCAGTTCAACCTTAGCGGTAATGTCGGCGTCCACTGAAGGCAATGCTACGGGGTACAAGCTGCGGGCCGGCTTCTGCTGGAATCCGGCGACCGTCGATTTCGCTGGCGCGCTTGCGATCAGCGCCGCGGTGCGCGCGGCATGTAGAATCCGCTGTGGAGAAAGATCGTCGGTGTAGGCATAACCGGTGCGCTCTCCGGAAACGACGCGCACGCCGCAGCCCGCCGAAATACCCTGCGAGGCGGACTTCACCAGCGACTCATCCACCATCAGCGAGGTCGAAGTCAGGTATTCGAAATAGAAGTCGGCGTAGTCGCCGCCCGCCGAAAGCGCCGCGGCCAGATAAGTCTCAAGATCGTGATTCGTAAGCCCGTAGTGGGCGAAGAAGAAGCGTTGTTGATTGGCGGTCACCATATTTTGATGCCCTTGGCTTTGAAACGACTCGGCCCTTGAAGGGGCATGCGATTTCGAACTTTTGGGAAAAGCGATGCCCTGATACGACCCGCGCGCACCACAGACGGCTCATTGCATTATCCCATGAGCGGGAGGCCCTCCGGATCAGGAGCGAGATTACGGAAGTCGGGCTGCGCCGCGGCGGAGCGAAACCAAACAATTTCGCGGTCCAGCGATCACTGACGCGAGGGCTGGTCGGACGAATAATTCCTACAACGTGACCCCAGACTCCCTCAGCCAGATGCTCGCGGAATTCCTCGACGGCGCACGCGCCGCGGTGGTGGTGGAAGATGGCGCCATCGCGTTCGATCTGGCGGAGTCGAAGTATTCGATTTCCGGCGAGCACCACAAATGCCTGCTGCATCTGTGGTCGAGCGAGCGGAATTTCGTACGGCGCGTGCTGGATGCGGAAGTAAAGGCCACCACGCTCCGGTTGCAGGTGCAGCGCATGGGACAGAATCGCCCCACCCGGCTCGACTTTTGCCGTGACCGCGATCAGCGCTCGCCGGCTGCCCGCCGGGCGGCGCGAGGCGCCTACGAGCCTCGCCTGCGCCGGGCGCTGGAGAGAAATTTTCCCGGCTGGACGGTGGTCCGGCTCACCACCAGCATGGACCTCGAGCACTCCTTCGGTCCGGCCTACCTGCGCGGCTTGCTGCGTCAGGGACAGCGCGCTTTAGCCGTAGTTGGGGTGAACGAGGAAGAGACGCAATCGACCGTCGATGGCGCTTTGACCTGCGGAATTCTCTGGCTCGAGGCGTGCCGTCTGGCGCAGCAGGAACGCCGCGTAGTCGAAGGCCGGGCGATGGTTGTGCCAAAGGGCATGGCGACTCTTACCCGGCAGCGCATGGCGCATCTCCATCCAACGGCCGCGAAATGGCATTTGTACGAATTCGACCAGCCGGAGGATGCGTGCGCAGCGGTGGATATCGGCGATCGCGGCAATCTGGCAACCCGGTTGGTGCATTCGATCGATGAAGGCTTGGCGCGCGAACGCTTTGCGGTGTCCATCGCGCGCATTCATGCCATCCTGCCGCAAGCGGAAGTCGTGGTGCTCTCGCCCGCGCTGATTTCATTCCGGCGGCATGGCCTCGAACTCGCTCAGGCGCGGATTGCGCATGATCCGCGAAACTTCCAGAGCAGCGAGGAAATCGCTTTCGGGGTGGGGCCGGAAGAACGCGTTCTCTCCGCGGAGAACGAAGCGCAGTTTGCCGATCTGGTGCGGCTGGCAGCGGCGGTTCGTCACAAGGACGGTCCCAAGAATCACGCGTTGTGGCGGATGCATCCCGAGCGCTGGCTGGAATCGCTGGTCTCCCGGAACATCGCGGCGCTCGACGGGCGGTTGCGGCCGGAGCCGGTGTATGCGCAGGTGCCCGCGTTCGCCGCGGCGGATCGAGCGATGATTGACATTCTGGCGGTTACTCGCGAGGCTCGACTGGCCGTAATCGAACTCAAAGCCGACGAGGATATCCATCTACCGCTGCAAGGCGTGGATTACTGGTCGCGCGTCGCCTGGCACCAGAGCCGCGGCGAGTTTGGGCAATTCGGCTATTTTCCCGGAAGCGAGATCTCGCCGCAGAAGCCTTTACTGATGCTGGTCGCGCCCGCTCTGCACGTGCATCCCACAACCGATACGATCCTGCGCTATCTGTCGCCGGAAATCGATTGGGAAGTACTGGGAATTGACGAGCACTGGCGGGAGGAGATACGGGTCGTGTTCCGAAAAAAGCCGCCGCGCACGCCGACCTGGGCCGCGATTCCAGCTTGATCCGATCAGATTCCGATGCTCTTCCGCAGCATCACCAGTTGTCCGAGGTGATACGCATTGTGGTCGACCACCAGCAGCGCCTCGCGCAAAATCGTTTGCCCATCACCCCAGGGGATCCGGGCGTAGAGATCGACTTTCCGGTCCGAGACAAGTAGCTCGATCGTCCGCAGGTCTTTCCTGAACGCAGCCATACTCGCGGTCCATGCCTTCTCGTCCGAAGGAGCTTCCGACGCAGGCCAGTAGCCTTCGGGCCATCTCGGGGAGACGTGCTTAGAGTTGCGGCTGAACTCCAGGATGTCCCACTGGGCGAGGCGCATGTGCTCGAGCAGCATCCAGGCGGTGTGAGGAAAGTTTGCAACTTTGACTCCGGCGAGTTGCACGGGCCAATCGCCCATCGCGGCATCGAAGTCGGCGTGCGCCCCGCCGCCCTTCAGCAGGTAAAGCAGGTGGTCGCGAAGGGGTTGATCGGGAGACGCTGGTCGCGCCGCGGTTTTCTTGTTGGATGCAGACTTGGTTGATGTTTTCCTGGTCGTCGTTTTCCTGGTTTTTTTCGCCATAGTGATCCCATTGTATGAGAGGGGAAGGGATGAAGTGGAAGTTCAGTTGAGAACTTCGAGTGTCATTCCACCGGTGCCGGGTTCATTTCGCTTTTCAGGCGCTTCGCCCTTGTACACGCGTCCGATTCCGCGTACTAGGCGCCGTATCGGCAGTTCTCCGCTGGCATCGGCAAAGAAAATTTCGCCCCCGCGGGTTCCGCGATAGCACCAGCGCTTCAAGATCGCTAGGTGCTCCATGCGCTCGATGGCGCTGCCTGATTTAGCCGGTGGAAACGCAGCCAGCGCGCCCTGGATGCGGGCTTCCATGGATTGCGATTTAGTGTGCTCGCTACCGGAAATAGGAAATTCGAGCGGTTGCGCGATCACGCCGGCATCGATGCGGAATAATGCGACGCTTTCCGGCTGGCGAGACCTCTGCACTGATTTCTGCACGATCACAGCGTGCAACTGGTCAATCCGGCGGACGAACTCCGGCAGTTGCTGCAGCACGGGAGTGAGTTTGTCGAGCCGCGCATGAATAGCGGCGGCCGTCTCGAATTCCATTTTCGCCGAGGCGTCATTGCGCTCCATCGCCATCTGCCGCTTCAGCGATTCGCCGCGCGAGTCCAGGAAATCCTCGACCCGCACCACTTCGGCGCGGTATTCGTCATCGGTGCAGCCTCGAAAACAGGGCGCCAGACACATCTTCATTTCAGAATAAATGCAACCGGGAAATTTCGGGTCAGGATGAAGGTCTTCCACGCAGCGCCGCATTTTGAAGAAGTCGAGCGCGTCGTTCATAAACTTTTCGGCAGCTGCCCGCGAAGCAAACGGCCCGTAGTAAACGTTCTTTCCCGAAATTCGTCCCAGCCGGTTCGTGATCGAAGCGCGGGGAAACTCGTTTTCCAGATGCAGCTTGACCAGCGGAGCGAAGCGCAGCCGCAGCCGATTCGAGTAGGTCTTGGGAAAGGCGGCGCGCAGGACTTGATAGAGGACGAATCCCGATTCGAAATCGGAGCCGGTCAGCGTGTATTCGATCCAGCGAACGCGATCGCGCAGGTTGAGGCGTTTGGTGCGCTCTTCCGGGGCGGAAAGCAAACGCTGCAAGCGGCGGCGCAGGTTCGCGGTTTTGCTAACGTAGGGCTCGGAGTGCGCATCCTCGCCGCGTAGGAGAAACACGGCGGGAGCGGCCGCTACGGCAGAGAAGACCTCGGCGTCAGCTTCCGGCCGGAACTCGATGCGTTCGGTCAGCACTGCTTGTGATTGTAGAGGAGGTCAGAGGTTAGAGGTCAGATTGCAGAGGTGAACAGATTTAACTTCTGCAATCTGACCTCTGACCTCATCCGAAGCTCGCGCTCTTAAACTTCTGCCGGAAGTCGGGCCCATCCATCTTCACGATGCGGCACATCTCGTGCAAGCGGGAGCGCATGCGCTCGCCGATGCGGTCACCGAGGGTTTCTTCGCGCGCGGCCGCCCGCGCTGGTGACAATGACACTGACGATGATCGAGCCAGACTGGCAGCCGGCTCGTCGGCAAAATTTGTGGTGATGATCGTAGCTCGGTTGTCGTTATAGCGCGTGTTGAGGATCAAGCTGACGGTGTCCCACACCCACTCGCTCGGCTTCACGGCGCCGAGTTCGTCGAGCAGCAGCACTTCGGCTTCAAACACCGGCCGCAGCACCTGAAGCTCCGTCGCCTGGACAGAATCGTTGTAGGAGTTCTGAATTTGTTTCAGCAGTTCGCGATAGTCGCAAAAAAGGCAGGCACTTCCTCGGGCCGCAATAAGTTCCTTGAGAATGCCCACTGCGAGGTGGGTTTTGCCGGTCCCGATTCCTCCGATCAGCAGCAGCCCAGCGCCGTCTCGCGGATCAAACTCCTGCACGAAGCGCGAGGCACTGATGTGGGCAAGCGCAATCGAGGGACCGGCTCCCGGGAAATCCGTCGTGAAGTTCGACAGCTCACAATGCTCATATCTCTTCGGAATCCGCGCCGCCGCGATCATGGCGCCGCCGCGTGCCCGCAGCTGGCAGTCGCAGCGTGTCACGCCGCCCTCCGGCGCTCCCGGGACCGGCTTCCATCCTGAGCCCGCACAGAGTGGGCAAACTTCGGTTGCTGTCTTCATAGTTCTTTATTTTGTTGTGTATTTAGACTCTGCACCCGAACCCGCCTGCGCCGCAACTCGAAACCGTTTCCTTTCTGTGCACATCCTGTGGAGACGAGCGGCTGGTTGTGGAGAACCGAGGAGAAGCGAGGAAAACTGCTGTATCGCAAGTCGCAGACGAAGCTCGCAGACTCAGAGATCGTCGACAAAAGATCGCAGACCAGGAGTGAACACGACGTGGCACTTTCGTCGCATTCTTCAATTACTACACACAGACGTTCGCCTTAGGTGTCAAAAGCGGCAACTGGCACGTGTTTCCCATTGACAATCCCGTCTTAGGGAGGAGAATTGCCATCGCCGGTGCTCGCGCTTTGAGCTTTCCTCCCCGGCTGATGCGCGGGAACCGATAATGACTAGTGTCAGGAGAGAGCATGAACAAAGCTGATCTGGTTGACCGGATTGCCGAAGCCTGCAGTATTTCAAAGGCGCAGGCAACTACCGCGATCGACACCACCGTGGACAGCGTTACCGCTGCCCTTCGAAAAGGCGACCGGGTAGCATTGATCGGATTCGGCACGTTCTCCGTCTCGCAGCGTAAGGCCCGCAATGGCCGAAACCCGCAGACGGGTGCCACCATCAAGATCGC
>JBEKWX010000179.1:0-7510 GCA_049512675.1 Terriglobales bacterium
GGCGCATAGTAACCCGTCTTGGCGTAGACCTTGAGCGGAGGCAATCCTTTTGGCGGTAAGAGCTTCACTTTTATTTTACGCCATTTGCCATCGCGCACTGGGTTCTTTGGACGGTATCCGAGAATATATTGGTTGCGCAACTCGATGCCAATCTTTGTGGAAACGTCCGCCAGGTCGTTCGGGTTATCAATGGTAAAAGCCCGGCCACCGGTGAGCTCGGTGACGTCGCTCAACAGGCCCGGTCCGAGCCGCTCTTCTTGGGTCGGGAAGAAATGGTCGTAGATGCCGATAGCGTAGATAAGAATGTCGGCCTCTTTGACCAGGGACCGTATCTCGCCCTCGGTATAGCGGCTATGATTGTCGCCGCCGTCGGAGATGATCAGCAAAGCCTTCTTCGGATACTTGGCCTGCCGCATTTTGCTGACGCCGAGGTAAATGGCGTCCAGCAGGGCCGTGCGGCCCTTGGGCATCGTATAGAGGAGTCGGCCCTGAATGTCATCCACCGAACTGGTGAAATCGGCCAGTTCCTCCGGCTTATCGGCGAAGGCGATCATAAAGAACTCGTCCTGCGGGTTGGCGGTCTTGAAGAACTCCATCACCGCCTCGCGGGCGCGTTCGATCTTGCTGCTCATGCTTCCACTCATGTCAAAGATCACGCCGATGGAAACCGGAGCGTCTTCGCTGGAGAAAGTCTTAATCTCCTGCTGGTCTTTGCCTTCGAAGAGATTGAAGTTCTGGCGATCAAGGCCGGTCACGAACCGGTTCAAGGGATCAGTGATAGTGACCGGCACCAGAACCATATCCACGTTTTTTTTGAAGGGCTTGGTGTGAGTCTTGAGCGCCGGATCAATATCGGGATCCTTCGGAGCCGGTGCCTGGACGCGGGGCTGGATGTGGACGTCCTCAGTCGAATTCTGGGCGAGAAGCGGGAGGGCGCTGCACACAGCAACCACCAGGAGAAGAGCGCAGAAGACGCCAGCCGCGAACTGTTTGCGGTACAACATAGGCCCCACTCAAGCCGCGCCGTGAAGGGAAAGCGACCCGCATCCCAAAAGGCGGGCCACGAAAAGTTCTGCTGCGCGGATATTAGCACAATCCCGAATAAGTGTTGTCACTTTTTAGGACGCGACCGTCAGATTCTGCGCTGAACCAGGAGGTGGCTTCTGACTCGGTGCATTTTTCCTCTTTTTGCATCTTTGGCGCCCGGTCCAGACTGTCCCTGCTACAATTCTGCCGTCACTTTATGGCAATTGTTTTCCCATTCCGGGCTTGGCGCTACGACCCTGAGCGCGTACCGGTCCAGCAAGCTGTGACCCAGCCCTACGACAAAATTACCCCCGCCATGCAGGAAGGCTACTACCAGGCTAGTCCTTATAATCTGGTGCGGATTATTCTGGGGAAAAGCCTGCCCGGGGACGGCGACACCGAAAACGTCTATACCCGCGCGGCGGCATCCCTCCAGAACTGGCGCCAGACCGGCATTTTGCGACGCGATCCCGAGCCTTCGCTCTACCTCTATTCCCAGACGTTCCGGCTTCCGGGAGATGTGCCGGGAGACGTGCCGGGAAGCCCGGCGCCGTTCGAGCGGCGGGGCTTCATCGCACTCGGCCGGATCGAGGACTATTCCGCGGGCGTCGTATTCCGTCACGAGCAGACTCTGGCCAAGCCGAAGGCCGACCGGCTGGACCTGCTGCGCGCGACTCGAGCCCACTTCGGCCAGATCTTCATGCTCTACAGCGGGGCAGGCAAGGTGGATGCCCTGCTCGATTCGGCGACCGCCAGAGACAGAGACAAAGACTTCGACATCGAGGTCACCGACGAGTACGACGTCGTGCACCGCGTCTGGAAGATCTCCGATCCTTCGGTCATTGCCTCCGTGCAGGGGCAGATGCGGGATCGGAAGCTGATCATCGCCGACGGCCATCACCGCTATGAGACTGCCTTGGCTTATCGCAACGAGCGGCGAGCCGACGCCGACACGGGGACGGGCCTTCCCGTTGCTTACGACTCGGCGATGATGACCTTTGTCGACATGTCTCGCCCGGGCCTGGTCATTCTGCCGACGCACCGGCTCGTGTTTGGCCTGCCATCTTTTTCGGCTCCACAATTCCAGGCGGAAGCGCGGAAATACTTCGACCTCGAAGAGGTTGATGCCGGAATCGACGCGGCGCGCGCCATCGCCATTCTGCAGCAGGCAGGGCACGCGGGAACGGCGCTGCTCGCGGTCACCAAGGGGCGCGCATTTCTGCTGCACACACCGAATGCCATGGGCGCCCGCTTTTTCGGCAAACTTTCTCTCCGCCAACAGGCGCTGGACGTCGTGCAATTGCACAAGTGCCTGCTGGAAGGTGTGCTGAAGATCTCGGAGGAGGCCATTCGCAACCAGGAGAACGTTTCCTATTGCCGCGAGGCCGCGGATGCGCTGCTCCAGGTGCGAAGTGAAAAGGCCCAAGTGGCGTTCCTGATGAATCCGGTGCGCATGGGGCAGGTTCGCGATATCGCCTTTGCCAGCGAAGTGTTGCCCCAGAAGTCCACCGATTTCTATCCCAAGTTGCTGAGCGGTCTCACGATTTATGCGCTGGAGTAAAGTACCCAGTACCCAGTTCTCAGTACCCAGTTCTCGTCGGAAAGTGGGGTCCTGGACACTGAGTACTGGGTACTGGGTACTGCTTTCCAGCGTGATGCTCCTGTCCGTGGCGCCGTCTGCGCTGCTCTCTGCGCTGCCTTCTGCGCTGCCCTTTGCTGAAGACAAGCACGTCTCCGTCTATTCTCCGGTCGCCAGCTACACGCTCCCGGTTCTGGATCGTGCGGGCCGTGAGTATGTCGGCCTGCTGGAACTTCTGGAACCGCTTGGCCGAGTCAGCACACAGTCCGATGGGCGGCATTTGCGACTGCGATATGACACTGTCGATGCAGATTTTGTTGCGGGCAAGACGCGCGCCAAAATTCATGGGCGCGATTTTGATTTCGGCGCTCCCTTCCTCATTGAAAACTCGCGCGGATTGGTTCCGCTAAGTTCGCTGAGCGCGTTGCTGCCGCGCTTTCTCGGAACGCCGGTCAATTTTCGCGAAAGCGCGCGCCGCCTGTTCATCGGAATTGCCGGCATACAACCCAGTTTTCGGCTGGACGCGGGCAACCCGCCGCGGCTGCTGCTGAACTTCAGCGCGCCGGTGAATCCCACGATTTCGACGGAACCGGGCCAGTTGCGGATGGTCTTTAAGCGGGACCCGGTCGTGTCCCCGGGAAGCCAGTCGATTTCTTTCGACAACAAGGTCATCACCCACGCCAGTTACTCCGAGAACAACGGGGACGCCGAATTAGACGTGGCCGCAAACGAGCCGCTGATGGCCAGCTTCAGCAACGACAGAAGGACGATCGTGATCTCGGCGGTGGTGGTTCCGGTGGCCCAGCAAACGCCAGCGGCACCGAGTGTCGTTGGAACCGGAACTGGAACTGGAACCGGATCACAGAACCCCGCACAGGCCCGGCCGGCTGCGAACAGCGCAGCGGGCAATAACAATGGCATTAACAATAATAATAATAATAATAATAATGTCCATCGCGTTCTGGCCGCAGTCGATCCCGCGCACGGTGGCGAGGAACGAGGCGCGGCCTTGACGGATACGCTGGCCGAGAAAGACGTTACGCTGGGATTTGCCCGGCTGCTGCGCCACGAACTGGAGATTCGCGGTTTCGCGGTTGTAATGCTGCGCGACTCCGATAATAGTTCGACTCTGGATCAGCGCGCCGCGGCCGCCAACGCTGCCCGCGCCGGAATTTACATCAGCCTGCATGCGGTTTCGCAAGGCAGCGGCGCGCAGGTTTACACCGCGCTGCTTCCGGTGGAAGGAGCGAGCAACGGAGTGTTTCGTGCGTGGAATGCGGCGCAGGCTCCGGCGTTGCCGGTCAGCCGCATCGTATCGGCGGCCATCGTTGCCGAGATGCAGAAAAGAGAATTCCCGGTGCGAGCTTCTTCCGCGTCGCTGCGGCCGCTGAACAATGTGTTCATGCCGGCAGTCGCGGTGGAACTGGCGCCCGGAGCCGATGGTGTCGCCGACTTGACCTCCGCCAATTATCAACAGCGGGCCGCGTCGGCAATTGCCGATGCCGTCGTTTCTGTCCGCGACCGCTTAGAGGCGCAGCCATGATGGCCGCACACTTATTGAATTGTCATCCTGAGCGAAGCGAAGGACCTGTTGTTCGCCGGAAAATGCTGTTCCTTCGCTGCGGCAACCGAGAACTGAGAACTGAGAGCTGAGAACTCTAATGATCCCCCGCCATCTCCTGTTCGGTGTGGCTGCGCTGCTCGTGCTGGTAGTGGCGATGGGAATCTACCTGCGCCACATGCGGCGAGAGGCGAAGGAATTGGAGTCTCCCGCAGCCAGCGCGTTGCCTGTCGCTCCGCCAGCCTCGGGTCCTACGGAGACGGTGACTCTCTATGTGGCGGATGACGCCGCCGGCATGCTGCGCCCGCGATCGGCAAAGATTCCTCTTCCCGGAGGACGCCAGCAGCGAGCCGAGGAGTTGTTGCGCGCGCTGCTCCGCATCTATCAGCTACCGGACGCTCCGCATCCTCTCTCTCCGGCGGCGGACATCCGTGCCATCTACCTGGTCGATCCGGGCGCGGCTGTCATTGATCTGAATGCTGCCTTCGCCGACCAGCATCGCTCCGGCATTCTCAGCGAGCAGCTCACAGTGAATTCGCTGGTGGAGACGCTGGCCTTCAACGTTCCGGGGATCGAGCGGGTCAACATCCTGGTAGAGGGCAAAACGCGCGACACGCTCGCGGGACACGCGGACCTGAGCGACACGTTCGACGTGACCACGATTGAGCAGGCGGGCAACCAGTGAGCCTGAGACCGGCGGGTGCCGCCAATTCTCAATGAGCGCTAATCGCCTGTTACCTCAACTACGCCCGAAACACTGAAAAAGTGCGCTGCAACGCCTTCAACCCTAGGGGCAATCGGATGTGCACAGCTTCTTGGATGCCAGAACGTGTCAGAACAATATCAACTTCCATATACCATACCGTGTATGGTATTATTCGAGGAAACAACTCAACTATGAGCCATACCATTAACGAAAAACAAAACCTTCTTCTCCGGGCAAAACGCATTCGCGGACAAGTGGACGCTCTGGTCCGAGCGCTCGACGAAGAGCGCGATTGCTCAGAGGTTCTGCAAGTCATGAGCGCGGCTCGCGGAGCGATGAACAGCCTGATGGCCGAGCTTCTGGAAGGCCATATCCGCAGCCATGTTCTGAACGGGAAACATAAACCGACTTCACAGCAGGCCGAGGCCGCCGATGAAGTGATCGACATGGTGAAGTCGTATTTGAAATGACCGCTTCCCGAGGTACCTGTTATGAGCGCTTCGCCCATCATCGAGAAGTCCACGCTTAAAGCGTCCAAGATAGCAGAGAAAGAAACTTCACCAGCACAGGAAGTACCTGACCTCGTCGCCGAGCACGAAGAGCGCGGGCAAAAGGTGGAAGTGGCCGAACTCGGCCGCATTGCTTTTGTGGCCCTCGCTGCGGCTGCGGTGTGGTTCCGGCTTTGGGAACCGTTTCCACACATCAGTGTCATCGGCATTGCGGCGACGCTGATCGGTGGATATCCGATCTTCAAAGAGGCCTTCGAGAACATCACGGAACGAAAGATGACGATGGAACTCTCGATGACCATCGCGCTTCTCTCAGCTCTCGCGATTGGAGAGTTCTTCACCGTGTTGGTCATCACTGGCTTCGTCCTCGCCGCGGAGGTGTTGGAGGGTCTCACGGTTGGCCGAGGTCGACGCGCGATCCAGAGCCTGCTCGACTTTCTCCCCAGGACGGTCGCGGTCCGCCGTCATGATCGAGTCGTGGAAATAGCGTCCGATCAGGTTCAGGTTGGCGATACGGTCATCGTGAAGCCGGGCGGGCACATTCCGGTGGATGGCGTTGTGCGAGGTGGCCGTTCGTTTGTGGAGCAAGCGGCCATCACCGGCGAAGCGATGCCGGTCGAGAAAACTTCGGGTGACGCAGTCTACGCCGGAACCATCAACCAATCAGGAGCCCTGGAGATCGGCGCACAGAAGCTCGGCCGCGACACGACGTTTGGAAGAATCATTGAAGCGGTCGAGCGCGCCGAGAAGTCCCGCGCTCCGATTCAGAAGACGGCGGATCGATTGGCAGGCTACCTTGTGTATTTTGCGCTGGGCGCGGCGGTTCTGACATTCGGGATTACTCACAATGTCAGGTCAACCATTTCGGTAGTCATTGTCGCCGGAGCATGCGGCATTGCGGCGGGAACTCCACTGGCCATCCTAGGAGCAATCGGCCGAGCAGCGCATCAGGGAGCCATTATCAAAGGGGGCCTCTACCTGGAAGCCCTTGCCGCGGTCGACACGGTGCTTCTGGACAAGACAGGCACTCTAACTTTCGGCACTCCGCAGGTTCGGGAGATCGTTTCGGCCAATGGCTTCGGAGAGCAACAGGTTATCGCCGCTGCCAGCATTGCAGAGTGCAAGTCCGAACATCCTCTGGCCAAGGCAGTGATCGCACGTGCCATGGAACTCGAGATTCCACTCGTGGAGCCCGCTTCGTTCGCCTACACTCCCGGACGAGGAGTCAGAGTGAGTCATGAAGGCGAGGAAATCCTGGTGGGTAATCTCGCGCTTCTCGCGGAGCACGGCATGACGAGGGGCTTGCCCACGTTTGGTAATGGTGCGGACGGGGCGTCAGAAGTTTACGTCGCTCGGGCGGGGCAGATACTGGGGAGCATTCGAATTGCTGATGTTTTGCGACCGGAAGCCAAGAATGCGGTTGCGGCTATGCGACAGATGGGTTTGAAAACTGTTTTGCTGAGCGGAGACACGCAGGGTGCAACTTCATCGGTGGGTCACGATCTTGGCGTGGACGAAGCAGTGGGAGGACTGTTGCCGGAAGAGAAAGCGAAGTGGGTGACCGGGCTGCGCAGCAAAGGGCGAAATGTTGCCATGGTCGGTGATGGAATCAACGACGCTCCAGCGCTGGTCGAGGCCAATGTCGGCATCGCCATGGGATCGGGAACGGATGTGGCCCGAGAAAGTGCGGACGTGATTCTGATTGGAAGCGATCTCTCTAAGTTGGTCGAAACTCTGCGGGTCGCGCGACGCTGCCGAGGGATCATCATGCAGAATTTTGTGGGCACGTTGGTCGTGGACAGCGTGGGTATGGGAATGGCAGCATTCGGTTTTCTCAATCCGCTCCTGGCCGCGTTTATTCATGTGACCTCAGAGTTGGCATTCATTCTTAATTCCACGAGACTGTTGCCACGGAGTTCGGAAGCGGCACAGTAGGCTTTCCCGTGCGAGTCCACGCGATTGCGGTTGGATGGTCGGTAAACTGCAAGCTACCCGGTTGTTGGCGATAAATCCCGTACCTGTTGAAAAAGTCCCTGAGTTGATGCTTGTGGTGAAGCAAGGTTCCGGTTATAAGCAGGCGAGAGTTCTTGATGCTGCTGTTCATCGCCATGCTCGGAGGCCTGCTGCTC